>DAHUXR010000089.1 GCA_027307045.1 Acidobacteriaceae bacterium | reverse complement strand
AGTCCGTGGGCTACTGCCACGGCATTGAGAATTATTCGCGCCACTTCAGCGGACGCAAGCCCGGCGAGCCTCCGCCAACGCTGCTGGATTACGTCCCCCGCGACTTCATTATGTTTATTGACGAATCGCACCAGACCGTCCCGCAGTTGCACGGCATGTGGCACGGCGACCGATCGCGCAAGGAAAATCTGGTGCAGTACGGCTTCCGTCTGCCATCGGCGCTCGACAATCGCCCGCTCAAGTTTGAAGAGTTTGAAGAACGCACCAACCAGATCATCTATGTTTCCGCCACGCCCGGGCCGTATGAGCTCACGAAATCCGCCGGCGTTGTTGTGGAACAAATTATCCGTCCCACCGGCCTGGTCGATCCGCCGGTGGAAATTCGCCCCGTCAAAGGCCAGATTGACGATCTGCTGCATGAGATTCGCGACCGCGTGAGCAAAAGTGAGCGCGTGCTGGTGACCACGCTGACCAAGCGCATGTCTGAAGATCTGGCGGAATATTACGCCGAAGTTGGCGTGCGCTGCCGCTACATGCACTCTGAAATCGAAACGCTGGAACGCATTAAGCTGCTGCGCGACCTGCGCAAGGGTGAGTATGACGTGCTGATCGGCATCAACCTGCTGCGTGAAGGCCTGGATCTGCCTGAGGTTTCGCTGGTGGCGATTCTCGACGCCGATAAAGAAGGTTTCCTACGGTCCGCCGGCTCGCTGATTCAGACGATTGGCCGCTGCGCCCGCAATCTGGAAGGCCGCGCCATTCTCTATGCCGACAAAATGACCGACTCCATGAAACGCGCCATCGATGAAACCGACCGTCGCCGCGCCATTCAAGTCGCATACAACCAGGAGCACGGCATCACGCCGGAGTCGATCATTCGTCCGCTCTCCATGTCACTGGCCGGAATCGCCGAGTCGGATTACGTCGACGTCACGCAGGCAGCAGACGGACTACCCGACTTCAAGTCGCAGGAAGAGCTTGACGCCTATATTGCAGGCATGGAAGCCGATATGCGCGAAGCGGCCAAGAAATTTGAGTTTGAAAAAGCGGCCAAGCTGCGCGACACGGTGCGCGATTTGCGCACAAAAGAGTTTCTGTTTACTTGAGCGCTGCGATTACGCCCATAACTTTCCGCGGATATGATTTACCGCGGTTCTTCCTGGCGGCCTTAGGTGTTGGTGTCGTGGCCGCAGGCTCCTGCTCTCCCGCCAGCTTTCGCAAGCGTTGTTCAAGGTCCGGACGTTTCAGCGCGCCAGTGATCCGGTCCACGATTTTCCCTTCAGCGTCGATGAATACCGTCCCCGGCATTCCCTTGTTGACGCCAAAATCGTCCAGGCTGTCGAGCGTCGCGCCCATCATTACCGTCAGAGCTTCACCCTGGTGCTTTTTGATGAAGGCTTCAACCTGGGGTTTCATGTCTTCATCGTCAATCGAAGCGGCGATGAACACCACCTTCCCCCGATATTGCATCTGCATCTCGTTGAGCAAAGGCATTTCTGCGGCGCATGGCACGCACCATGTGGCCCAGAAGTTCAGCAGCACGGGCTTGCCGCGATAGTCCTCCAGCGAGTGCCGTGTGCCTTTCAGATCGTGCAGCTTAAGGGTGGGCGCGGTCTGTTGCGCGCTCGTGGGCCCTGGTGGGTTCGTGGGCTGTTGGGCGCTAAAGAGTGTAGAGCTGAACAACACAAACATCATCGCAAGGGTCTGGGCCGTTGGCATCACGCCTATATATAACACGGACCCTGCGCCACACTCTCGGGCATAATTTAGAATCAATCTTTAATAATTCAAACCAGATTCAAACTGGAGGGCGGCTTCTCTTTGCAGTCTGTTGTTCAATTTTCGCGCTACGAAAGCCGCTCCTGACGATGTTTGCCGCCTGCCTTCTCCTTGTCATCGCGATTTTGGGCGGTACGCTGCTCACATTTCTCTTTGACCGCAACACGCCTCGCGGTGCGCGGCTCTGCATGGGCGCAAGCATCGGCATGGCGCTCATGGCGACCATCGGCTTTCTTCTGGCATTGATGCTTGGCCTGGGCGCGACCACCATCCTTCTTGCTGCATTCATACTCCTGTTGCCATCGCTTCTGCTGCTGGACCGCGAGCGCCGTGCTCTCATTCTTAATGCTATGCGCTCCCCGGCTTCCGCCGCTCCTAAGTCGAGCCTTGCCGGCATTGGTTATCTGGCTTTTTATCTGGCCCTCGCCATTCTTCTGGCCATGGTTTTCAACCGCGCGGTCTTTGAGCGCGCTGACGGCATTTATACCGGCGTGACGAACAATCTGGGCGACCTGCCGCTGCATCTGCAGGTCATCAACAGCTTTGCCCAGGGCCACAATCTGCCGCCGGAAGATCCTACTTTTGCCGGCGTGCGCTTTGCCTATCCTTTTCTCGTAGATTTCCTCGCCGCCATGCTGGTGCGCGCAGGCGCTGGCGTGATCTTTGCCATGTGGCTGCAAAACATGGTCATGGCAATGGCCCTGGTCGGCCTGCTGCATTATTGGACAATCCTGCTCACGCGCAACCGGCTCGCCGGAGTGATTAGTCCGCTGCTGGTGCTTTTCAGCGGCGGCCTGGGATGGTGGCTGCTGTTTTCCGAAGGCAACAGTGACGGATTCTTTGCCACGCTCGGCAACTTGCAGCACGACTACACGATTGTTTCCAGCAGCATTCTGCGCTGGGGAAACTCCCTGACGACTTTGTTTGTGCCGCAGCGCAGCATTCTCTTTGGCGTGCCTCTGGCGATCACGATCTTCTGCCAATGGTGGCTCGCCATCTCGCAGCAGGAAGACGCACTGTCTTCAGCCGCTCCACCTGACGCTGTGAAACTTGAGCAATCAAATGCAGCCGCCGCCAAGGTTGCTAAATCCCGACGCAAAGCTTTACGAAAAGCCGCAACATACCCGCAACCTGATCCACCCAATTTTTATCTACGGCGCATGCTGGCCGCCGGCCTCTGCGCCGGATTGCTGCCCCTTATCCATGCACATACGTTCCTGACGGTAATGGCAGCGGCCACGTGTCTTCTTCTGATCTTCCGCTCAGCCTGGCGGAGCTGGCTTTATTTTTTTGCCGTCGCGCTGATCGTCTGCGCTCCTGAGGTCCTGTGGCTCGCTAACACGGGCGGCGTGCACGCCCGCAGCTATCTGGGCTGGCAGCCGGGATGGGACCATGGCCAGCACAATGTGATCTGGTTCTGGTTTGTAAACACCGGGCTATTCATTCCGCTGCTGGTCGTTTCGCTGGTGTGGCATCGCGGCACATTCAAACTGCCGCCACGCGTGGTCAAGTTTTATATTCCATTTATCTTTTGCTTCGTTGTACTTAACCTGTTTAAAGCGGCGCCATGGATATGGGACAACATCAAGGTCCTCTTCTTGTGGTACGTGGCATCGGTCCCGCTGGTGGCATGGCTTCTGGCGCGATGGTGGCAGCAGCGGTCGTTATTTCGGTGGGTCGCCCCGGCCGTGTTCCTGACACTGATCCTGGCCGGAGCCCTCGACGTGCTCCGCGTGGTCTCTGAAGCCAGTGAATACCAGGAATTCGACGCTCAGGGAATTGCCGTCGCCAGCGCGATTTCCGCCCAAACCGCTCCACGCGCGCTGGTCCTGCATGCACCAACCTACAATTCTCCGGTATTCTTGACTGGCAGGCGTTCCCTGCTGGGCTACCCGGGTTGGATGTGGTCGCGCGGTCTGGATTATTCTGAACGCAGCGCAGATATTGAACGCATCTATCTAGGAGCGCCCGAAGCGGAAGCACTGTTGCGGAAGTACAACGTGGATTACGTTCTTGTCGGACCCTTGGAACTTGCTTCGTTCAAGGTAAATGAGCAATTCTGGTCAAAGTACAAGACGCTGGCGCGGGCAGGCGCGTATCGCGTGTATCAAATTGGGGACCATAAGTAAGTGAGGTAGAAAATGAAGATTGGCATTCTTACCGGAGGCGGGGATTGTCCGGGGCTGAACGCGGTAATTCGCGCCATTGTTCGCAAAGGCATTTTTCATCATCAGGACCAGTTCGTTGGTTTTATGGAAGGCTGGCGCGGCGTGCTGGAAAACATAACGCGCCCACTCGACCTGGAAGCAGTGAAAGGGATCCTGCCGCAGGGCGGTACGATATTGCGCACTTCGCGCACCAATCCATCCAAGAAAGAAAACGGCATGGAGCGTTGCATTGAGAATCTGAAAAGGAATGGCGTTGAAGCGCTCATAGCGCTGGGCGGCGACGACACGCAGTCCGTCTCTCTGAAGCTTTATGATCGCGGCGTGAAAGTGGTGGCCGTTCCCAAGACGATCGACAATGACCTTACCGGCACCGATCTCTGTTTTGGCTTCGACACGGCTGTCAGCATCGCCACGGAAGCCATTGACCGCGTCCACACCACGGCTGAGGCGCATAACCGCGTGATCGTGGTGGAAGTGATGGGGCGCGAAGCCGGCTGGATCGCTATCTATAGCGGCATCGCCGGCGGCGCAGACGTAATCCTGATTCCCGAGCAGCCGTTTGACATCCAGGAGATTGCGGAAACAATAAAAGGGCGCCACGATCGTGGGCGCTACTTCAGCATCATTGTCGTAGCGGAAGGCGCAAAGCTTGCCAACCGGACTCCTGATACCGAGCGCAGAAAGACCGATGAGTTTGGGCACGTGCGCCTTGGCGGCATTGGCAATACGCTGGCGGCAGAGATCGAGGCCCGCACCGGCTTTGAGACGCGCGCCGTGGTGCTGGGCCATATCCAGCGCGGCGGATCGCCAACGGCTTTTGATCGCATGCTGGCCACGCGCTATGGCATTGGAGCCATTGATCTGGTGCATCAAGGCAAGTTCGGCCGCATGGTGGCGCTCAAAGGGAACGACATCAGTTCTGTCCCGATTGCTGACGCCGTATCAAAAACGCGCTACGTGAGCCAGGAGTTCATTGACGTGGCGGAAAGCTTGCGCGAACAGCATTCCGAAGAGGTGTCCAGTTCCTGAATTTAAGTGATCTTCCTTTAGGATGACCGCACGGATGACACAGCTTTCCGCCAAGGCCCGCAAGCGCAGATCGCGCGTGCAGTCGAATTTTCCCGCTATGGTCCACGAATTGGCGGGCGCTCCACGGGACGGCTGGTGGTGGGGCAGCATGGTTATTCTTCTGGCAGCGGCTGTGCTGCGGCTGATTTTCCTCACGCAAAAACCTCTGCATCACGATGAAGGCGTCAACGGGCTGTTTCTGGTCAACCTGTTCCGCACCGGCTACTACCATTACGATCCCAGCAATTATCACGGCCCGTCGCTTTATTACCTGGCCGTGATTCCCACGGCCATCAACAATGTATTTCACTGGGGGCATGGACTCAGCACGGTTGCCATCCGGCTAGTGACTGCCGTCTTCGGCGTGGGCGTGGTGTGGCTCATGCTCTGCCTGCGCCGATATCTGGGTCCTGCAGCCGCAATTGCGGCTGCGGCGCTCGCCACCGTCTCACCCGGTTTTGTTTTCTTCTCGCGCTATTTCATCCATGAAATCCTCTTTGTGTTTTTCTCGTTGGGCGTGATCGTCGCCTGGCTCTGGTATCGAGACACGGCCAAACCCCGTTACTTGATGCTGGCGTCCGCCTCTGCCGCGATGCTGTTCACCACGAAAGAAACATGGATCATTACCGCGGCGGTCTGGCTCATAGCCTTTCCCTGCACGATCATTTTTTTGCGATTCCGAAATCGCGCCGATGCAATACCGCCATTGCTGCCGGAGCCAATCCCGCATGCGGACGCTCGCGGTAGAAGAAAGCTCTATCTGCAAGCCGTTGCGCTTTTTGCCGCCATCGCGGTCCTGCTCTATTCCTCTTTCTTCACCAATCCCAGAGGCATTCTGGATTCAGTGCTGACGTTTACCTACTGGACCAAAACCGGGCGAACCGGGATCTACAACCGTGAATGGTCAACGTATTTCTACTGGATGTGGCAGGAAGAAGCGCCGATTTTGGTGCTGGGATTGATGGGAACCGCTGTTGCCCTGATCCGTGCGCGCAGCTATCTCACGGTTTTTTGCGCGTTCTGGTCGATAGGAATTTTCACGGCGTACTCACTTGTCCCTTATAAAACACCGTGGCTGGCGCTGAGCATTATCCTGCCGCTTACCATCATGGCGGGAGACCTGATCGGCCAGGCGTATCACCCGGGAACTCGGGCCTTTACGGCGGTCATTGCCGGAGCGGCAATCTTGTTTTCCCTCTACCAGGCAATCGACATCAGCTTTGTCAATTACGACAACGACTCTTACGCCTATATCTATGCCCACACGAAACGGGATTTTCTGGGGCTGGTAAAGGATATCGATGCGATTGCAGATGCGAATCCAGCGAAGAAGGACATTGGAATCACCGTGGTGTCGCCGGAGCATTGGCCGCTCCCATGGTATTTGCGCGAATACACCCACGTGGGCTATTGGGGACATATCGTCGATACTCAAGAACCCATTGTGATTGCCTTACAGCCGCAAGTCCCTGAAGTGGAACGGCAGCTTGGCAAGCAATACCGGGAATACAGCACACATGAGTTGCGTCCCGGCAACACGCTGGTGATGTTTGTGCGCAAAGATATCCATCCGTGAATTCAGTAGCCGGCAACTGACTACGATCGGCGGCCGACTAATGCCGTTGATGTTAAGAAACCAAAGCCTGGCTCCGCGGTTACTTTTATCGCAGAGCGACGTCCTATAATGGGAGCTGCCATGCACACATTTCTTCAAAATCTACGCTTTGGCGCGCGTATGCTGCGCAAGAATCCGGGCTTCGCCATTGCCGCCATCTTCACACTGGCTCTCGGCATCGGCGGCAATACCGCCATCTTCACCATTACCAGTTCCGTGCTGCTGAAAGCGCTGCCTTACGCCGACCCGCAACAACTGATTTCTGTCGACGTCCAAAGTAAGGATGGCCAGTCACACTGTTGCAGCTTGAACCGGTTTGACAGTGTGCATGCCGGCAAGTCTTTTTCCGGTGTTGTGGCGGCAACCAATGACAACTTTAATCTCACAGGGCGGGGCGAGCCACTACAAGTGCCTTCGGCACGGGTCTCTGCGGATTTTTTTCAGGTGCTGGGAGTCAAGCCGCAACTGGGCCGCTTCTTTCAGCCCGATGAAGGCGAGCCCGCGGGCAAGCCGGTCATCGTGATCAGTGACTCGCTCTGGCATACACGGTTCGGCGGCGATCCGAACATCGTTAACCAGACTGTGGCGCTGGATGGCAATCCATACAACATCATTGGAGTATTGCCCGCGAAAGTTCAGTTCCCTTTCCTTGCGCCCGCTGAAATCTGGAGCCCGCGATATTTTGAGCATTCGCTTTTTACGCCGCAACGGCTGCGCCAGGGCGTTGGTTATCTCAGCATTATTGCGCGGCTGCGTCCGGGTGTCTCGCGAGATCGCGCCGCGGCGGAGTTGGCGGTCCTGGACCAGCAGTTTCAGAAAGACAATAAGGGCGCGCCTGATGCCAAGCCCGGTCTTTCGATGGTCGTTACCGATTTGCAGGACTCCGTGGTTTCCAACATTCGGGGAAAGCTGCTGATATTGTCCATCGCGGTGGGTGTGGTGTTGCTGATCGCCTGCGCGAATGTTGCCAGCCTGCTGCTCTCACGGGCATTGTCGCGGAGAAAAGAGATTGCGGTTCGCGCCGCTCTGGGCGCGCAACGCAGCGTCCTGATCGCTCAACTGCTCACTGAAAGTGTGCTGCTGGCTTTTCTGGGCGGCTTGCTGGGACTGGGTCTGAGCTGGGCGGCAACGAGGTATTTTACGTCGCTGGCCGATAATGCCCTGCCGCAGGGAATTCCCATCGGCATTGACGCGCGGGTGCTCCTCTTCATGGCCGCGATCTCAGTGGTTACCGGCATTCTGTTTGGCATCTTTCCCGCGCTCCATCTCTCCAGAACAAACGTAAACCAGACGTTGCGCGATGAAGGCCGCGGTTCCACGGGTGGGCACAGCAGCATGCAGCTTCGCGGTCTGCTCGTCGTGGGACAAGTTACGCTTTCACTGATTCTGTTGATTGCGGCCGGACTCCTGATAAGAAGCTTTACGCGATTGCTGCACGTCGATCCGGGATTTGATCCGCAAAACGTTTTGACGATGAACATTTCCCTGCCGACGGTGAAATACGCCGATGCGCAAAAGCAAGTCGCGTTTTTTGACGACCTGCTGCGCCGCGTCTCCGCGCTGCCGGGAGTGCGCTCTGCTGCTATTTCCGCCTCGCTTCCACTGGTTCCCAAGCGCATCACGCCGGTTCTGCCGGAAGGCCAGCCGGAAGTCCCGCTCGCTGAACGTCCTTTCATCATCATTGAAGCAATCAGTCCCGAATGGTTCAAGACTTTGCACGTTCCCTTGCTTGCGGGAAGGGAGTTTACTGAGGCTGACAAGGCAGGCTCTCTCAACGTGGTGATTGTGAACCAGACTCTGGCGCGCCGCTACTGGCCAAACCAAAACCCTGTTGGCAAACATATCGTCATGGGACGGCAGGCCGCTTCTGAAGTTGTTGGCTTGGCAGCCGACGTGAATAATCGCGGCCTCGCTGTTGATCCGCAGGTACAGCTCTATTTTCCGTTCTCACAACTGCCATGGGGAGACATGAACCTGCTGGTGCGAACGGCCAGCGAGCCTCATGGCATGGTGTCCGCTATCCGGGCGCAAGTGGCTGCTATTGATTCTGACCAGCCGGTCACGAATATCCAGACAGTGAACGAACTGATGGACAGCTCGCGCGCGGACCCGCGGTTGTTCTTATCGCTGCTGGGAGTGCTTTCGGCCGTGGCGTTGGTCCTGGCGATCATCGGCATTTACGGCGTGCTGGCGTATTCAGTGGCGCAGCGCCGCCAGGAACTGGGAATCCGGCTTGCTCTGGGCGCGGAGAAAGCCCACATTCTGCGCATGGTCGTCGGCTATGGCCTGAAGCTTGCCGTCATCGGAATTGCTATTGGCCTGGTCGTATCTCTGGCCCTGAGCTGGGTCATGGCCAGCAAGCTTGAAGGCTTGCTCTACAAAATCAGCGCACGCGACCTGACAACTTTTGTGCTGGCTCCGCTGGTCTTTCTGGTAATTTCACTCCTGGCCAGCTACCTGCCCGCGCGACGGGCGACGGAAGTGGACCCGAATGAGGCGTTGCGGAATGGATAGTCCTTTCGCCCCAGATTTACGCTGATGAGCGCAGATTTAGGTGGTATGCGGTGAAGGTTACAGCGTGGTCGAGATCAACATGTAACTTTTCTATCTGCATTTATCCGCACAAAGCCGCGGCGAATTAGCCTTTTAGAGTCTGCTTCCGCACCGTTAGCTTTTCGATTAAGTCAGCCTTGATCTTGAATCCCCGCCCGGGGGTCTCGGGGACTTTGATGAATCCTTGCGGTGAGACTTCAACTGCCGGCTCGATAATGTCTTCTTTCCAGTATCGCTTTGAGGCTGAAACGTCGCCGGGCAGCGTGAAGTTAGGAAGCGTTGAGAGCGCGATATTGTGCGAGCGGCCGATGCCGGTTTCCAGCATGCCGCCACACCACACGGGAATGCTGCCACGATGAGCAACGTTGTGGACCGCCACGGCCTCACTGAACCCGCCAACACGCCCAACTTTGACGTTGATGATCTTGCACGCGCCCAGTTCCAGCGCGGCCTGGGCGTCGCGCCAGCCATGAATGGCTTCATCCAGGCAGATGCTGGACTTGAGTTGTTTTTGCAGGCGCGCATGAAAATAAAAATCATCATGCCAGAGCGGCTGCTCGATCATCAGCAGGTTGAAGGCATCGAATTTTTTCAGGTGCTCGACCTGGTCCAGAGTGTACGCTGAATTGGCGTCGCAACTCAGCACGATCTGGGGCCAGCGAGCGCGGATCTTCTCGAAAACTTCAACGTCCCAACCGGGCTTGCACTTGACCTTGATGCGCCGGTAGCCCGCTTTAAGCTCCGTCTCGATCTTCTCCAGCAGTTGCTCGTGTGAGTTTTGGATGCCTATCGAGACGCCGCAGGGAATTTCTTTCTGCGTTCCGCCCAGTAACTGCCAAAGCGGGAGATTGCGCGCCTGGGCTTCCGCATCCCACAGCGCGTTTTCCACCGCGCCCTTGGCCATGCGATGTCCGCGGACTTTGCCGAATAATGCAACGGCATCGCCCGCGCGTTCAAGTTTCTTTCCCAGCAGCGCCGGAGCCAGATAGCGCTCCGTGGCATACCATGCCGTGTCTATGGACTCTTCACTATAAAAAGGGTCTTCACCCGCGACGCATTCGCCCCACCCTTCTGGCCCGTCGGTATGAATGGTCAGCAAAAGGATACGGCGTTCCGTGGTGCGGCCAAAGCTGGTCTCAAAGAAATGGACCAGGGGCATATGAATCTCGCGCAGCGTAATGGCTTCAACTTTCAACGCGTCTCCTTGAGGACAAGATTTTTCTGAAATCCCGAGCGGAGCCAGGGATCGCTACCCTATACGGACCTCATCTTTCAAAATAATTTCATACTCGATTCCCACAGCATGGTGACTGTAGGGTTCCCTCACCCGCGCATTAGATTTTGCAAGACCAGGACAACCATTCAGTCGCGGGTTCGGGATTTCAGAAAAACAACCACTGCCCATTGCTACTCATCGTCCTTCGATGCATACGACCGGTCTTCATCCCAGCGTCCCAGCAGGAACGCGCCGTTATCCTGCTCGTCACGCTCATAGCCCAATGCAGAGAGTCCCTTAGAAAACGCACTGAGAAACTGTTCGCGGTTGCGCTTTTGTACCTCAGCTGCTTTGGGACGCTCTTCGGGTGAAGCCTTCCAGGCGTAAATCTGCGCCGGCACATCAATTTTTTTCTCGACCTTGAATTGCGGGGGCTGTTTCCTGTCCAGAAGATTGACCACGCGTTTCGACTTGAGCCACCACTCAGCTACTAATCGGTCTGTGGGCAGCCCGCCTTGCAGCGGCGACGACGAATGCCCGTAATGGTTCACGCTGTAGCGCCGCGCGATCGCGCCGAGTCGAGAGAGGTTGAGATGCGCGTTCTTGATTTCCAGGGGATCGAAGGTCCACTCCAGCAGTTCAAAGCCTTGCTGGATGGCGTCCTCGCGTTGCGCAAGTTTCAGCTTGCGGCCCAGGCCATGGTTGCGAAATGAATCGCGCACAGCCAGCATGTGCGAATGCAAGTATGTATGGCCGGCCCGGCTGCCAGGAATGGAAAAAGTGAATCCGATAAGGTCATCGCCATAAAAAGCTCCAATGGTCTGCCCACCGATTTTCTGGCTGACTACGAACATGCGCAGCGGAATCAGATCAAGGTCGCTGAAATTCCAGACTTCCTTCTGCAGTGCCACGCAGGCATTCAGTTCATCTATGCCAATGCATTTACGAATGGTGATCTGCTCTGTCCCATGCTCGGCGACGCTCAAGGCTTTGATACCTCCAGGGTCTTGGACTGCTGCCATAGAGCTTCCATTTCTTCCGGGGTGGCCTGCTCCAGTGTTCGACCTTGCCCGCGCAACTGCTCTTCCATCCAGCCAAAACGGCGGCGGAATTTTCTATTGGTCTTGCGCAGCGCAGACTCGGGATCGACGGAAAGATAGCGGGCAATATTCACCAACACAAAAAAGAGATCACCGACTTCGCCTTCAACCTTCTCATGGAGTTGGGCGGGAATTTCTGGCTTCCCGGCATCGGTTGGCGATAAGCCTTGCAGATGTTCCTGCAGCTCCCGCGTCTCTTCAGTAAGTTTTTCAAACAGGCCTTGCACTTCCGGCCAGTCAAACCCAACATGCGCGGCCTTGGAGCTGATCTTGTGGGCTTCCTGAAGGGCGGGCATTTTGGTAGAAACGCTCTCCAGCAGAAGAGCTGGGCGTGGCTGCGGGGCCTCACCGTTAGTCTGCAAACTTTTGCGCTTTTCTTCAGCCTTGAGCGCTTCCCAATTCTTAAGTACCTGGGCAGAGTCATCTGCTTTTGTGTCGCCAAACACATGCGGATGCCGATGAATCAGCTTGTTGCTGAGAGCGTCAAGCACGTCGTCGATGGTAAAAGAGCCTTGTTCCTCCGCCATTTCAGCGTAAAAAAGCACTTGCAATAAGAGGTCGCCAAGCTCGCCGGTAAGCTCTTTCCAGTCTCTGTTATCAATAGCTTCCAGAACTTCGTACGTTTCTTCTAGGGTGTATCTCTTAATGGTGTCAAAAGTTTGCTCACGGTCCCAGGGGCAGCCACCAGGCGCCCGCAACCTGGCCATAATCGCCTTAGCACGCTCAAATTTAGCGCCCGTTGTCATGAAAGTAATGCTATCATTGCGGCGATTTCCCCAAAAATCTGCCTCTTCCGGGGTCAAAAAGCCCGATGCGATATCTATTGAAAAACAGCGGCAAGAACGTACTGCAAAGCGCACTGGACGCCCGCAGGCTTCTGCCATTTGCCTTTGTCCTGATCGTTGGATTTCTGGTTGCGATGGCGTGGGACAGCTTCTCTCGTACGCGCGAGTTGCTAAGTTCACAAGCGTACGTTGAGCACACGCATCAGGTGCTTTACGAAATGGATGCTATTCAAGACGGGTTGGGAGACGCACGCGAAGCCTGGCTCCACTACATTTTGACGCCGGAACAACAGGACCTGGATACGTTTGCCGAATCGTCGAAGCAAATATGGAAACGAGTCGCCCGAGTCGAAGACCTTACTCGCGACGATCCCGCGCAAGCGGAACGAGTCAAGCAACTTCAGGTAATGATCACGGACGAGTTAAAGCAGCTGAGCGACAACCTGCGCACCAACAAAACGCTGCTGATCTATCACAGTCCGGCGACGGACTTTAAGCAGGACCGCGTGCGCAACGCCGTTCAACAATTTAAGGATGAGCAGGAAACTCTTCTGCGCGAACGCAATCAAGCGGCCCAGGCGCGCGCCCAGGAAGTGGAACGCAGCGTCTCAGTCCGCGTTGGCGTTTTCAGCGCGCTGATGGCGTTTGTGTTTGTGCTGGTCATACGGGAATCAAAGAAGCTGCGCATTGCGGAGCAAGCTGCGCTGCATTCACAAACCAGACTGGAAGGCTCGCTCCAGCAGTTGCAGATTGAAACCGAAAGCGGCAAGATGCTGAATGAGTTGCAGGCGAACCTGCAAATTTGCGTGAACGCGCCGGAGGCCTATGAAGTTCTGGGCGGCTACGCGCAGAAATTCATCCCGAACAGCGCGGGCGCGGTGTTTGCCATCGACAGCTCACGCAACCTGATGGGCGTAATGGCGAGCTGGGGCGATTCCCTGAGCCCCACGCAACACATCCTTTCGCCGGAAGATTGTTGCGCGATGCGCGGCGGACGTCTGCACCTTCAGGTGGAAACTTCACGCGGGCTTACTTGCCGCCATTTCAGCGGCAGCATTCCTGAAGCGTATGTCTGCCTGCCCCTGGCCGCGCTGGGTGAAACGCTTGGGATTCTGCACATCAGCACGGAACACTCCGACCAGCTTTCCGCCTCGCGGCTGGCAATGATCCAGCAGGCCGGAGAATATGCGGCACTGCGGCTGGCCAACCTTCGCCTGCGCGAGAAGCTGCATGACCAGTCCATCCGCGATCCTCTCACCGGTCTTTACAACCGGCGTTTTCTGGAAGCGACGCTGGAGCAGGAACTCCATCGCTCCGGACGTCACCACACCGGCCTTGGCGTAATCATGGCGGACATCGACAAGTTCAAGGTGTTCAACGACAGCTTTGGCCACACGGCGGGCGACATCGTATTGAAAGAAGTAGCCGCCATGTTGCGACGCTCCGTCCGCACGGAAGATATTGTCTGCCGCTACGGCGGAGAAGAATTCCTGGTAGTGCTGCCTGATACGACGCTCGAAAGCGTAAGCGAGCGCGCGGAACAGGTGCGCGAGTCCATTGCCAAGCTGGACCTGCAACACGCAGGACACGCTCTGGGAAAAGTGACAGCATCATTCGGCATTTCTTTCTCGCAGGACGGCGTACTCACTCCAGAGATTTTGCTGCGCTACGCGGATGAAGCGCTTTATGAATCCAAGCGCAGAGGCTGCAATTGCGTGAGCTTGAGCGATTCAGTCACCAACCTGCTGGCGGAAAAGCAGGAGAAAGATGCGCCTAATCCGCCGCTCAGTTTCAAGATTGCGCAGCCGTAAGAAGCTGCTGGAACCGGCAATCATTTGGGCCCGTCACACGCGGTCTGGCAACACGCCTTGCCTTGAAGGGCGTCAATCCCTTCTTTGGCGATGATTGGCGTCATGACCAAGGCTGCAACAGTGTCTGCCCACCACCATCCCATGGTGGCATTCAGAATTAAGCCAAGCAACAAAATTGCCGAAAGATAGATACAGAAGTCGGCCTGTCTTGCGTCCGCCACCATTGCCCCGCTTCCAAGCTGATGACCTATCTGCTTCTTGGATCGGGAGAGCAGTGGCATCGCGACCAGAGCGGCGCAGGCGACAACAATTCCGGCAACGCTGTGCGCTGGAGAATGTTTTTGCAGCAGGTTGGAGACCGCAACCAAAGCCACATACACGGAGAGCGCCAGAAAGCAGGCGCCCACGATTTTGAGCGTGAAACGTTCATTCTTCTCCCGGTTTTCCTCATCCGCCATGACCGATAGCCGCCACAACAATGCAACCGCTGAAGTCACTTCAATAAAACTGTCGACGCCAAAGCCAACGAGAGAAATACTCCCGGAAACTATGCCGGTTGTTAATGCGCCCAGCCCTTCAAGACTGTTCCATCCTATGGTGAAATATTCAAGGCGCTTGCCTCGCCGGGCGGCTATGGCGAAATCTGTGGGGCTCTGCGGCACAGCTGATTTTACATTTGTGGGCGACGAACCAGGGCTGCTTTCATCGGCTGCCACACTGGTTGCGGCGCCATCCATTTGTGTGCAGAACAGCTCACTATGCGTACTTGTAGTAAAATTGAACTTTAGGCTCGTCGTTCTGCATCTCACTATGAGAGAGGCCTGCGCTGGCATCCCGTGATTTAGGCCGCCGATTCCTTCAAAATGACCCCAAAAATCGCCGATAACAAATCGCTGGGTTATGTGACATTTGCTTTGCATTCCCATCTTCCTTATGTAGTCAACCACGGAACGTGGCCGCATGGGATGGAGTGGCTGCATGAAGCGGCTGCGGAGACTTATCTTCCATTGCTCCGCGTTTTTGGCGAACTGGAGCAGCAGGGCCTGGCGCTGCAAGCCAACGTGAATCTCTCTCCCATTCTTCTGGAGCAACTTTCGCATCCGGAATTTAAGGATGAATTTCCGAAATACCTGCTGCGGAAGATCAAGGCCGCGCACAAAGACGCTGACGATTTTACGGTCCAGAACGATCCCCACATGGTGAACGTGTCGCGCTTCTGGCTGCATTTTTATGAGCAGGCGCTGCGCCAGTTTGACCAGCTTGGATCCAACATCATTCGCGGCTTCCAGCATTTTTACGATTCCGGCGCCATTGAGATCATTACCTGCGGCGCGACGCACGGATATTTCCCGCTGCTGGGGACCGATTCTTCCATCCGCGCGCAGGTAAAGACCGGCGTGGAAACCCATGAGCGCTTTTTTGGACGCAAGCCACGCGGCATATGGCTGCCGGAATGCGGTTATCGGCCGGCGGGAACGTGGCAATTCCCGGTCACACCGGACGGCTCGTCGCGGCCGCCAAAGCCGTTCTATCGTGAAGGCGTGGAGCAGATTCTGGCGGAGCACGGGATTCAATTCTTTTACGTTGACACGCACCTGGTTGATAGCTCCACGCGTTTCACTCCATATCAGCTGCTGGCGGGCGGCGTGCCCATAGCGATGGAAACGGTGGCAGATCCGCCGGCAAAAAATTTCTATCGCCCATATTTTGCCGATGGGCCGGACCGCGATGCCCAGGTTGCGTTTTTCACCCGAGATCCGCGCACCAGCGCGCAGGTCTGGAGCGGCGACCAGGGATATCCCGGTGACGGAAACTATCTGGAGTTCCACAAAAAGCGCTGGCCCGGCGGCAATCGTTACTGGCGGATTACCGGAAGAAAAACTGATCTCGGGCTCAAGCAGCCGTATGATCCCGCGGTTGCGCTGGAGCGCACGCGCGAGCACGCAAAACATTTTGTCCGGATCACCCATGAAACGCTGGAACGCTACGGCAACAACGGCGCAGCGGCGTCGATCCTGACAGCGCCGTTTGATGCTGAGCTTTTTGGGCATTGGTGGTTTGAAGGTCCGGAATGGCTCAAGAATGTGGCGCTGGAATTCGCGAAACCGGAATCGCGGGTCAAACTGATTTCCTGCACTGACTACCTTGATCAGTTTCCGCCCAACGCGTATGTGGCCCTGCCGGAAGGATCGTGGGGCGCGGAGAGCAATAACAGCGTCTGGCTGAATGAAGACACGGCCTGGACGTGGAAGCATATTTATCCTGCTGAGCTGGCAGTACAACAGATGGCCAAGAGCGATTTGTGGCGCGGCAATGACACCGCTACGCGTCTGGTAAAACAGATTTGCCGTGAACTGCTGCTGCTGGAATCTTCTGACTGGCAATTCCTGATCACCACCAAGGCCGCGCGCGACTATGCGGAAAAGCGCTTCAATACTCATCTGGAACAATTCCGCGCATTGCTGGATACATGGCGGCGCTTTGAAACCACCCACCAGATTTCGCTGGAGAAGCTTCAGGAACTGGAAGCGATAGAGCTGCGCGACTCGGTCTTTCCGGAGATTGAGCCTGAATTGTGGGGCGCCACGCACGGCGTACTTTCCCAGTTCCGTCGGTAAGTCCTTTAAACACGTCATTTTCCCGAAACGGTTATATTCCTCTAATATGCATCCGGAAGTAATGTTGTTCTTTCCTGAAAAAGCATCTAAATAATGGTGGACGTGAGTAGCTCGATTCAATCGAAAGACCAGAGCTTTGACGTTCTGGTGATTGGCGGCGGCATCAATGGCGTTGCCATTGCGCGCGAGTGTGCGCAGTGGAGCAAACGCACGCTGCTGGTTGAGCAAAATGATTTTTCGTCCGGCACCACCAGCCGGTCCACGCGCATTATCCACGGTGGTCTGCGTTACCTGGAACATGCTGAGATCGGGCTGGTGCGTGAGTCGTTGCGTGAGCGCGAGCGCTTGCTGACGCAGTCGCCGCATCTGGTGCGACCGTTGCAATTCCTGCTGGCGCTGCCAAAAAAATCTCATTCGTTGCTTCGCAGTTCTCTTTCCATACGCACTGGCTTGTGGCTTTACCATCGTTGGGCAGGCGGCAAGCGCGGATGCTGCGGTGATCTCTCCGCATTTGAACGCCAACTCGACAAAGGCAATGGCTGGTCCATCTACTCTTATGAAGACGCGCAGTGCGAATTTCCCGAACGCCTGGTAGCGGAGTGGCTGGCGGAAAGCATGGCCACGGGCGTTGTGGTGTGCAATCACACCAGGCTGCTGGAGATTACTCGCGAAGGCGGCTCCCAAAAATCCGGACGCGTCACCGGAGCGCGGCTGCGCGACTTGATTTCCGGCCAGGAATATTTTGTTCGCGCCAAAAATGTTGTGAACGCCACCGGCCCGTGGGCTGACGCGGTAATTGGCGCTTCTGGCATTTCCACCCCGCGGATGATTGGCGGCGTGCGTGGATCGCATCTGGTGCTGCCCAAATTTGCCGGCGCTCCAGAGCAGGCCATCTATAGTGAAGCCATTGATGGCCGCCCGATTTTTGTTATTCCGTGGAATCATCAACTCCTTGTGGGCACCAGTGAAGTGTCGGACTCAAACGTGCCGGATAATCCGCAACCCAGCGCCCAGGAACTCGATTATCTCTTCCAAAGTTTTGCGCGGCTCTTTCCTCACTCCGGCCTCACCACGGCCGACATACGTTACAGCTTTGCCGGAATCCGGCCGCTGCCATTTGCGCCGGGCAAAGCGTCTTCGGCCATCACGCGCAAGCATCTGCTTCACGATCATTCGGATGACGGCGCCGCGGGCTTGATCTCCGTGATCGGCGGCAAGTTGACCACGGCAGCCAGCCTTGCGCGCGACGTTGTGCGTAAGCTTGGCGTTGACGTGCCGGAGCCAGTCAACGTGTTTGCTTCGCCTGCGGGCGAAGAAGACGTTCAATCCACCGTGCGGCAATGGGCGCGCCTTGTTGCCTGCAAAGCCAAAATTCCTGAAGGCTGCGCCCAAGCGATTGCGGAATGGCATGGCCGCCACGCTCTGGCCATTGCGCATGCCGCCTCACTCGACGAGCGCCTGCGCGAACCGCTCTGCCAGCATAGCTGCCACCTTGTGGCGGAAGCGGTGGAGGCAGTGGCGCATGAAGCCGCCGTTACGCTGGGCGACATCCTCCTGCGTCGCGTGCCCGTTGCGCTGGGCGCATGCTGGTCAGAAGATTGCAGCCGTGAAGCCGCGGCAAAAATCGGCGGCGCGCTGGGCTGGGACCAAGCCCGCGTCCACCTTGAACTCCTGCGGCTGGAAGAAGAACGCACAGCGTTCCTGCATCCGAGCCCCGGCAGCCCCGCCAACTCTCCACAGAGCTGCGCCGGCAGGCCATCGTCGTTGCATAGCACCACGCAGGATTCGTAAGACTGATACATCTACCTTCCTTCCCTCCGGCAGCTCACGAAGGCCGGTTCCGGTTCATCACCGCAATCACGTCATCACCCAGACTGGTCTTTTCCGATCAGTGCCATCCGTGTTAATCGGGTGGTTTTGGGTTTCTCCAATCACACCCGATGTTCCGATCACCGGATCACCCGATCTCGGCCCCCTCCCCCCTCCCTTGGTGTCCCACCGCATCCCAGCTCATCCCAGAATGGCGTAGGGTTCCGATTGAAGAACGGACCCTGCGCCAGTGACAGCGTCTCGCGATCCGCACGCGGAGCGCGGGCCT
>DAHUXR010000088.1 GCA_027307045.1 Acidobacteriaceae bacterium | reverse complement strand
GACCGAAGAAGTCATCAACATATTCAAGTCATTGGTCTTCGGCGTGGACGTGGTCGATCAGCGCAAGCTCTTGCTTACGGTACCAAGCTGGCGCGCGACAAAAGATATTTCCATCCCAGAAGACCTGGTGGAAGAAATTGGACGCATGGTCGGCTACGCTTCCATTGTTCCTCAGGCGCCTGCGGTCTTGTCCGAGCCTACGCCGCGCAATCTGCAGCATGAGCAGCACCGCGCGATTCGCGCCGCCATGGTGGGACAGGGCTTCACGGAAGTCTCCAACTACTCTTTTATTTCAGACGCTGATGCGGCCATGTTCGGGTATTCGACAGACAAGTTGTTACAGGTCGCCAACCCCATCATTGCCGATCAAAAATATATGCGCCCAGCGCTGCTGCCAGGGATTCGCCGCAACCTGGCCGACAACAGCCGCTACTTCAACGATTTCCGTTTGTTCGAAATCGGCCGAGCCTACAGCAAGGGCGCTGATGGCGCACCGAAAGAACGCACCCATCTGATGGCCGCGATTTATGGCCGCGAGACAAACGGGGCGAACCTGCTGGAGATGAAGCGCGTGGTCCAGTATGTTGCTGCAGGAGCGAAGATCGTGCCGGCGAAGGCGCATGGCAAGACTATGCATCCGGAGCGCGCGGCGCATGTTGAGGTCGGCGGCCAGCGCGTGGGAGATCTTTACGAACTACATCCCGGGCTGCTCGACCGCGGCCGCGCCGCCATCGTAGATCTCGATCTGGATGCGCTGCAAGCTCTGCCGTCTCAGCGCGCGCCGTATCGTCCGCTGCGCCGCTTCCCCACCAGCAGCTTTGATCTTTCGATCGTCGCGCTCGCGCGTACGCTGGTTGCCGATCTGGAAAACAGGCTGCGTCAACTGGCAGGCGATAGCCTGGTCGCTCTCCAGTTCCTGCTGATCTTCCCGCTGCCGCCGGACAAGAAAAGCGTTTCCTTCCGACTGACCCTGGGCGCAGATGATCGCACATTGACGACCGAAGAAGTTACGCGCACGCGTGAGAAAGTGGTGGAAGGGATCAGGACGGCGGGCTTTGAGCTTCGCGAGTAAAGCAAAATCACTACCGCGGATTTCCGCGGATTAGCGCGGATAGAGCATTTCTAAGATTGCTGTATCCCGAATCATCAATCTCTATCCTCATGCATGCGCCATCCTGAGCCGAGCACACGATGCTCTGCTCCTTGCACCATGCTTTGGACGTGAGGCGAAGGATCTGCTCCGCTGCTCTTCAGGGCAGCCGATCATCCAAGCAGTCTTGATAGCCCTACGGTGCAGCAGAGCCGATCCTTCGGCTTCGCGAAAAACCGTGTCGAACCACTTTGCAGTTCGTGTAGCTCGTCAGGATGGCGCGTCGCGGGGGGTGAGATGGATCGCTAGTCACGCCGTGTGTGTTGGATACCGCAACTCAGAAAACCCTCTAAAATCTTGTTGTGCATTCTTTGATCCGCGTTGATCGGCGTTAATCCGCAGTAAAGATTTGCTTCTACTTAATGCGCTTGGCAATCGCTTTGGCAAATCTCTCTGCCGCGCCCTCCGCCATCCCCAGAAACAGCTCCGGCTCAATTAATTCCAACTCCATCAGGACCAGCTTGCCATCTCTCACTACCGCATCGATCCGGCAATGGAGCGAATCGCGCACCTGCGGCAACTTGGCGGCAATCTGGTTCGCCTGAGCCAGGAGAGCCGAATCAGGCCCAATCAACTCCGCCGAGCCGCCATGCTCTTTCTGCACGCGAAAATCGCCGGCGGCCGGCCGCTTCAGCACGGCATGGCTAAACGTGCCGTCAATATAGATAAATGAAATCTCGCCTTGAGTCGCGATCTCGGGAATGAACTGCTGGACGAGAAATGGCTCTCCCTGCATCTTGCCCTTCAGTTCATCTTCGTCCGGGACCGCTTCGCTATCGAACAGCCACGTCTTATGTGCGGATGCTGACACCGCAGGCTTTACCACGGATTTCTTCCAGCTCCTGATCTCTTGCCATCCTGATAATGTGATCTGGCCGCTGCCGTTGACGAAGACCGTCGGCGCGATCTCAATGCCCAGCGTCTCGACTTCACGCAGGTAAAACTTATTGTGGTTCCACAACACGGTATCGATCGAGTTGAGCACGGGCGTGGTTTGCGCGACGCGTTGCAGCCAGCCGATAAACTCAGCCACTCTCAGGTGATAATCCCAGCAGGAGCGCAGGACGATAAGATCAAACTTGCTGAAATCGCAGTCGACCGATCTCCAGTCAACAATTTCTGTTTCGATCCCGGCATCGGCCAGATACGGCAGCATGAGCCGCTCGCTCTCCGCGCCTTGCGGGAGTCCGCTCCATGTAACCAGCGCAAGTCGTTTTTTCATGAGCGAAGAACAGTCTCGCGGCTGCTCATATTTTCTGCAAGTCGGCTACCGTGCGCTCATTCTGCACATTGCCGGTGTTGAGCTTGCCGGCCGGCTCAAGCAAAATGACGTGTGTTTCCTCCAGCGTATAAGGCATGTGTTCGGTACCATGCGGGACAATCAGAAATTCGCCCGGTCGAACCGGATCGTCATGCTCGCGGCCTTCGGCGTCGCGCCACTTCATGTGCAGCTCGCCCTTGGTCACCATAAACATCTCATCTTCCGCGTCATGGTGGTGCCACATGAACTCGCCCTGCACTTTTACCAGCTTTACTTGAAAGTTATTCAGCTCGCCTACAATCTTCGGGTTGAAATAATCCTGAAAAGCGGCAAACTTCTGGGCAAGATTGACTACCTGCATGGTTCCGTTCCCTCCTCACTGACGAACGCAAAAAGCCGGCAACATTTACTTTTCTTGGATTTGTTTCAATGCTTGCATAGATTCACCAAAGATAGTTTCGGGGTTCAGGGATCGGCAGTACCAGGTAGCGAAAGAAGAGTTTTTAAATCCTGTCCCGCAGCAAACTGATCACGTCATCCGCGGTGATGATGCCGGTAAGGCGCTGTTCTTCGTCCACCACGGGCAGGGTAAGCAGGTTGTATTTATCGAACATTTCCGCCACGTCTTTTTCTGAGGCGCTGGCCTCCGCGTAGATCACGTGTTCCGGGGTGAGCGCGCCCAAACGGGTTCCACCGGAAGCAAGCACCAGCGATACCAGCGGAACGGAGCCCACCAGCTTTTCCTGGGAATCGACGAGATAGATGGTGCTCACGGTTTCCACCGGGCCCTCAAAGCTGCGCAGGCGGTCAATGGCGTCGCCCACGGTGTGCTCGGCGGAGAGCGCAATGTAGTCTGTGGTCATGCGGCCGGCAGCGGTATTTTCGTGGAAAGCCAGCAGTTCTGAAACTTCCTGCCGCTCTTCCGGCTCCATCTCTTCCAGGATTTCTTCTGACGTTTCCTGGGGCAGGTCGCCCAGCAGATCGGCGGCGGCATCGGGGTCCATTTCTTCCACGATGTCGGCGGCCTTGTCTGAATCAATGGACCGCATGAGCTCGATCTGCATCTTGGGATCGATTTCTTCCAGCGCCTCGGCGGCCACTTCCTCAGTGAGTGAGTTGAAAACGGATTCACGCTCGGCCGGAGCCAGCTCTTCCAGAATGTCGGCAATGTCCGCCGGATGCAGCTTGGAAAGGCGTTCATACGCGAGCCGTAACCGCACGCGGCGCGCCGGATCGGTTTCAATCAGGTCCACGGCTTCCCAGGGAATGGATTTTTCCGGCATGCGCATGGCCAGCGCTTCAATGGCGCGGCTGGGAGCAAGGCCCTTGAGCAGCCGCCGGATAGCGCCGCGCAAGCCAATATCCACGCGCCCCACCTTGAGCTTGAGCGTGCCATTGACCTGCTCACGGCGAAGGTCAACGTCATTCACGCGGACGACTTTGCGTCCGGAAACGTCAATAATCTGCTGGTCCAGCAGGTCGCGTTCCAGCAGCAGCATGCCTTCAGAGCTGGAAAGCGGCTGCCAGTCATGGACGGAACCGTTGACCTGTATGGCTGAACCGATCACGGTCTTGACCTGGCGCGCAGGCAGCAGGCGGTCGCCTTCACGGGTTTTTACGATGAAATCAGAAATGCGGTTGGGATCTTCCTGGGGAAAGATGGCCACTTCGCGCACGTGTCCGGCAAACGCGCCGCTGCTGTCATAGACAGACGCGCCCAGAATGCTCGAAAGTGCGATCTCTTCCCGCATATTTTTTCCTAACTTGCAGAATACCCAATGTAATGGGCCCTGACCAGAGCTAAGCACATTTGCAACAACTATTTTTCAGCACATTATTTTCAGAGCATATTTTTAGAATAAGGATTTCAGAGCAAGGGCCGGATAGATTTCGCCTCCGGTCGGCCATAAGATGCCCCCGAGGAAAGAAACGGCTGGCGGTTAAGGCTGAAAAATCTGAATCCCCGCACTGGCTAAATGATCTGTTACAGGAAGGAGTTTCCCCCCCATGGCAATCCAGGTTACAGACCTGCATATGCTGCGCGACCAGTTGATGGTCAGGCGGCAAAAGCTGGAAAACGCAGTGGCCAAAACCCAGACTGCCAACCTTCTGCACCTTCTGGAGCAGGTTGACCATGCGCTGGAACGGGTCGACCATGGAAGCTACGGCGTCTGCGAACATTGTGCCGGGACCGTGGAGCCGGAACGCCTGTTTGCCGATCCCTTAACGCAGCTCTGCCTGGACTGCCTGAATCCCACAGAACAGCGCGCTCTGGAGCAAGACCTGCTGCTGGCGGCACGGATCCAGGCCGGACTGTTGCCTAAACGCGACTTTAGCACCGCCGCATGGAAAGTGGCGTACCACTATGAGCCTGCAGGACAGGTCAGCGGCGACTATTGTGACTTGGTGCAGCACGGCAAAGACCTGTATTTCATGGTGGGAGACGTCTCCGGCAAAGGCGTGGCCGCGGCCATGCTCATGTCAAACCTGCATGCGCTCTTTCGGGTGCTCATTCCCACGGGGCTTCCGCTGGAGCAACTGGTGGAGCGCGCAAACCGGCTCTTTTGTGAAAGCACGCTGCCCACGCAGTACGCCACGCTCATCGTGGGCCGGGCGGACGACTTCGGCAACGTGGAAATCTGCAATGGCGGCCATCCCGCGCCGTTCCATGTGGGAGGGCACGGCGTCGCGGCGATTGAAGCCGCAACGGTCCCGATTGGGCTCTTCTGCGACCAGAAGTTCACGAGCACAACTCTACGCACTACTCCGGGCGACAGCCTGGTCATTTATACAGACGGGATTTCAGAATCTGAAAGCCCAGATGGCGCGGAATTCGGCAGTGCGTCACTGGCGAAATTGCTGGGCGCGTGCCATCAAATGCCCTCACGTGAGCTGGTGGATAAGTGCCTGCAAGAAGTGTTGAACTTCCGCTCAGGCTCGCCTCGGTTAGACGATCAGGCGCTGATGGTGTTGCAGTTTGCGCCGACGGCGTGAGCTGCGCAAAACGATTACTACGGTATTACTACGGTGGTGACGTAACTTTGCTTGTGTAAAAAGCAAGAGGGTGTAAGTTGGTTTTGGCCTCAGAAGCTAAAACCGAATCCTGAGAAAAGGAGACTTACACCCAATGGCGAAAGTAACACCGATCACCGAGCATTTCCAACATTTTGTAAAAGATCTACAGGAGAGTTTCTGGGGCGACTTGCAGGGACAGGTGCAACAATCGGCGAGAAAGTTCTTTGAGTTGCTGTCAGAGCGGCAGCGCGACCTGTATATGGTCAGTCCGCGCTACGCTCGGCCGGAGCAGCGGAAGGACTATCGCAACGGGTACTACACGAGGGATTTTGTGACCCGCTTTGGAACGTTGCGGTTGCGGATCGCGCGCACGCGGAAAAAAGGGTTTCTGCCGGCGGTAATAAAGAAGTTTCAACGGCGGGCCGAGGAAGTGGCGTTGCTGATCCGGGAGGCCTTTTTGCGCGGGATCAGCACCCGGCAGGTAGGCCGGGTGGTAGCCGCACTCACGGAGGAAAAAGTGAGTCCGCAGACGGTGTCGCGGATTACGCAGGGGCTGGACCAGGCGGTGCAACAGTTCCATCAGGCGCGGCTGGACGATGATTGGGCCTATCTGTTTCTGGACGGAGTCAGTCTCAGGGTACGGCGGCCAGTGGGCCGAAAGCGGGTGCAAATGCTGGTGGCCTACGGGGTGAAGCGGGATGGTCGGCGAGAACTGTTAGCCTTTCTGCGCACCCGGGGCGAGAGCCAGGCCGATTGGGAAGCGCTGCTCCAGGATCTGTTTCGGCGAGGCTTGGAGGGCAAGCATTTGCAACTGATTGTGACCGACGGTTGCCCCGGATTGGGGGCTGCGATCCAGACCGTTTATCCCCGGGCTCTGCATCAGCGTTGCTGGGTGCACAAGATGCGCAACATTATGGAGAAAGTCAAAAAGCGCGATTACGAGCAGGTCAAGGCCGACGCCCAGGCGATTTATCAAGCGGAAACCCGCAAACAGGCCCAGGCGGCTGGCCGGCGCTTCTGCCGACGTTGGCAACGGAACTATCCCAGCCTGGTTCGACAACTGGAACGAGACCTGCCGGAACTGCTGTCGTTCTTTGTCTTACCCCGGCCCCTGTGGAAGAAGTTACGAACCACCAACATCATCGAGCGCTGCTTCGTGGAAGTCCGGCGCCGCACTCGGCCCATGGTTTGCTTTGTGAACGTGCAAAGCGTGGATCGAATCATTTACTCCATTTTCCAGAGATTCAACCTGGAATGGAAAAATCGCACCCTCAAGCTTTTTACACAGGCAGCTTGACATCACCGCTTTTGCCCGGGCAGACGTTCATCGCATCAGCGATGAATCCTTTATCAAACTGACCCACTACCCTTTCGCCCCGGCCGGGTCCCGCATCTTGCGGCAAAGTTGTGGCCGGAATTAATTGTTGCGTGTAAAACCATGTTGCTGCACTATTGAAATCGCAAAATTCCAATACCTTATCCACTAATCGGCCCTCCTTTGACTAACATGTCCTACAGCGAAAACGCACCGGGCGGCGTACCTTCAGGCGATGAAGCCGAACTGGTTATTCGAAGCGCCTCCCTGCAGCGTGTAATCAAGCTTGCGGAAAAGGTGGCCCGCCATCCCGCCGCCGTGCTCATTGTGGGTGAGACCGGCTCAGGCAAGGAGATGATTGCGCGCTCCATCCACAGCCATTCCCTGCGCTGCAGCCAGCCGCTGGTGGACGTGAACTGCGCCGCCATTCCGGAAAACCTCGTTGAAAGCGAGCTCTTTGGATACGAAAAAGGCGCCTTCAGCGGCGCGGACGCCATGAAACCCGGCTTATTCGAGATGGCCAACAAGGGAACTCTTTTTCTCGACGAAATCGGCGACCTGGATTTAAAGATCCAGGTAAAGCTCTTGCGCGTGCTTGATGGCGTGCCTTACTACCGCCTGGGCGGCAACAAAAAAGTTACCGTCGATGTGCGCGTGGTTGCGGCCACCAACCAGCACCTTGAAGACCTGGTCAAGGCCGGACGCTTCCGCAGTGACCTTTATCATCGGCTTGCCCAGTTCAAGCTTGAAGTCCCGCCGCTGCGTGAGCGTCCCGAGGACGTAGTGGGAATCGCCGAACAGGTGTTGCACCAGCACTATCCGGAATCACGTTTCAGCCGCGACGCAGTTGATGCCCTCACCAGCTACGCGTGGCCCGGCAATGTGCGTGAACTCAAAAACGTTGTCTTTGGGGCCGTCTTGCAGGCCCATGACGCGCAATCTGAAATCACCGCTTCAGACCTGCGCTTCCCGGATTCAGTCAGTTCTCGCCGCCGCCCTGTCCCCACAGACTCCGATCTGGACCAGGTGGAAAAACGCGCCATCCTGCATGCCCTTGACGATAGCGGCGGCAACCAGGGAAGAGCCGCTGAGGCCCTTGGCATTTCACGCCGCACATTGATTCGCAAGCTCAAGATTTACCGTGAGGCCGGCCTGGCAGATTCTTCCGGCAGCCTTAGCCTGAGCCAGCAGCGTTATTATCGCGCTCAACTTGAGATCCCAATCCGCATCACATATGCCGGCGAACAATTTGACGCCGTGCTGCTCAACATCAGCGCCGGCGGAGCTGGAGTGCGCACGGATAAGCCTCTGAAGTCCGGCGCTCCGGTCGCACTCGTCTTCCCTATTCCCGGCACTAGCACCCAAGCTCCGGTTGAACTTCCTGGCCGCGTTACCTGGGCCAACAAGAGCGGACAATACGGTGTCCAGTTCAGTGAAATCGCTCCATCACTGCGCACCAGCCTGCAACGCTGGCTGCGCGTGGAAATGAAAAAAGACGGCTGGGACGTGGAAACTCCCGGGTAAAAACCATCTTGCTTCCGATCTTGCCTACGAACTTCCAATCAGCACGCCCGCCACAAAAACCAGTGTTCCGCCCAGTACCACCTGCAACGTGGCGGAAACCCATGGCGTTTCCATATAACGGTGGCGGACCCAGGCAATCGCGCCCAGTTCCGCAATCACCACGGCCACGGCCACGACCGTCGCAATGTGAAATGACGGTATCAGGAACGGAAGCGTGTGGCCAATCCCGCCCAGCGCTGTCATCAAACCGCAAACCAGCCCGCGCACCCATGGATGCCCGCGACCGGTAAGGCTGCCGTCATCTGAAAGCGCTTCGGCAAAACCCATGCTGATGCCCGCGCCCAGTGAAGCCGCCAAGCCAACCAGGAAGGCGAAGTGCGACTCATGCCGGGCAAAGGCGGCGGCAAAAACCGGCGCCAGCGTTGAGACCGACCCATCCATCAGGCCGGCCAGTCCCGGTTGCACTATCTGCAGCACAAAAAGCCTGCGGCTGGCCTCATCTTCTTCGTGGCGCGTTCCGGCATCCAGCTTCTCCCTGCCCAGCTCTGCTGCCCGATGCTCATGTTCGCGCTCTTCCTGCGCCAGATCATTCAGCAACTGGCGGATACTCGCATCCTGCGTCCGCGATGCCGCCTTCTCATAAAAAAGCCGCGTCTCCACTTCAAGCGTGGAAGCCTGCCGTCGCGCCAGCTCAGGACGCAGCTGCTGCGTCAGCCAAATCGCATGGCGCGTCACCAGCCCTTTTACGTCGCCCCGGCGGATCAGCGGTATGTGTTCGCCGAACTTGGACCGGTAAAGATCAATCAGCCTGCGCCGGTGCGTGGATTCCTCGTCGCGCATGCCTTCAAACATTGAGGCGGTGGCGGGAAAATCTTTACGGAAATTCTCGGCAAAATCGCTATAGACTCGTTCGTCTTCTTCCTCTAACGCGATCGCCAGGGCAAGTATTTCTTGTTCATTAAGGCTTTCAAAGCTGCGCATAAGGTTTTGAGGGTCGCGTGCCGCGTGGACTCAACTGGGCATTCTACTGTATTGAGCGCCGTTGCCACCCCCCTCCCCTGGGTCAACCCCAAACTATAAGGACTTGACGGATTCAACCCCGGGGTTACCTCCGGATCTGAGCTGGTCTTCGCGCCTCCAGGGTAGGTTTTGGTCTTCCGATTCCCACCGCTGTCGGCGATCACGGCGATCACCTGTTCCCCACGCTTTTCCCTACCCCCTCCCCATACCTCAACTAAGATTCTAAAGGGCTTATTTGCGGTCATCCCCAAGGCCTCCCACATTGGCATGCGTTTCGGAGGCTTTGCTTTGCCGATTCCGCGCGATGACGGCGATGTCGGCGATCACGGCGATTTTGTCCCCGGTTCTTCTTGCAAATAAAGCCTTTACATTAATCGCCGCTTGGCTTCTGCCAGATTTTAGGCGATTCCATTAAGCGAATCAAGTGCGAAAATTGGCAATGGCTGGATGGCCCAATTTTCTTGCTTTTTCTTAAAGCTCCGCACACCGGGGCGCTCAATCATCCGTTCATTTGGCGGCTATGCACCGCTATTTGACTTTCGCTATTGTATCGCCTATATTGTCCCGGTGACTGAAGCCAATGGTGCGCCGGGAAAGATCATCTATTTGGGGGCCTGTCTGATTGCCGCTGTGCGGCTGGCCCGGGAAGAAAAGTGGGACCATTCACCTCGGGTTGCGGCCCGCATTGGCGATGCCATCAATTTGGCGCGGCGGATTTATGATCGCATGAAGACTGAGTTTCCACATATGTGACCTTGGGCCAAAAGCGATGCCCAGTGTCCCATCCTTTCGCGCTGTTTGCTGGAGGTCTGGGGAATTCGGATTCACTAGTTCCTCCGCGCCTCGCCGCCCGTCGTGTGGTGGTAAAGTTGGCCTCATGGCCGCCGACACAGATCCAGAAAGCTTTGAGCAGATTGTAGAGTGGGCATACAGCACCCTGCCCCAGAAGATCAGGCGTCTGCCGGATTTCCCCGGCATTCAAGTGGTTGACGAGCCTCCTCCGGAGATATTCAAGGAAATGGCGAGCCGGGAGAATTGGCGTCATGGAACTGAGTTGTTGGGCCTCTACAGCGGCATATTCAGGACGAAACGGTCATTCGCCCAGCTGCAGTATGCGCCTGACCTGATCTTTGTTTTTCGCGGCCCCATTCTGCGGTGTTCAAAAGGAGATTTGCGGGCTGAAGTGAAACAGGTGGTCTGGCATGAGGTTGCACACTGGCTCGGCTATGAAACCGAGGAGCAAGTGGAGGCCCTGGGATTATGAGCTTCTATATAGCTCAAGGCCAGCACGGGGAAATCGCCCACCTGGACGATCCAAGCGGGCGGTGCTCGGTGCTTTTATTGCAGAGTGAAGTTCACCGTTGCGGTTTGCCCCGAGGACATGCTGGTGCTCTTGCTCTGCGTGGTATATCCAGACTTGCTGACCTGGACAGTATAGTTGCCGATGGCGATCCAGCCGGTGAGATACACACCGCTTGAATTGGTGGAGAGCGTGACGGTGGTCGGAACCAGCCCGCCGGTGATTTTTACGGTTGCGCCGCTGATGGCAACACCTGACCGGTTCACTACTTTGCCGGTGATCTTTCCTCCAGTGGCCATGCGGATGTTCGCCGTAACTGCCGTTGAGGCGACGGTCACAGTGGTGCTTGCCGAAATCCATCCGGTCAGCTGAGCAGTCAAGGTATAGGTGCCCGGCGGCACGGCTTTGAATGTGTAGTATCCGTTGGCGTCGGAAACCGTGGAGCCGCGGCTGTAAGTCACTGTGGCTCCCGCGAGCGCGTGGCCGTCAACCGCGCTGGTGATCCGCCCGGTAATGGAGCCAGTAGGCGCCGTAGCCACGAGCGCAAAGCTTGCAGAAGTTGTCTGCCCAGCGGTGATGGTCACTGTTTTAGTCAGGCTGCTGAAGCCGCTGGCTGAAGCTGTGAACTGCACGCTGCCGGCGGGCAGGTTTGCCAGAGTGTAATTGCCGCTCGCGTCAGCGGTTGTGGAGGCAAAGCTGGTGGAAACCGTGGCTCCCGCAATGCCCGTCCCATCGGACGCGCGCGTTACGCGGCCTGAAGCTGTGCCGGTTGTGATTGTAGCTTTTACCACCACGATGATCGGCGTCGTATGCTGCAGGCTTCCTGAGGTTCCAACCGCCTTGATTGTGTAGGTTCCTCCCGGCGTGCCGGAGCTGGTGTTAAGCGTCAGCACGGACGTGCCCGAAGCGAGGGAAGCAGGACTGAAAGAAGCGCTTGCGCCTGAGGGCAGGCCGCTTGTGCTCAGAACTACCGTGCCGGTGAACCCTCGTACCGGATTCACGGCTGCCAGGAAGCTGGTACTCTGCCCGGCAGTAACGTTTTGAAAGTCAGGCGAGACCAGAAGACTGAAGTCGGGCTTCGGCGGACCGAGGACCATGTTCTGGGTTGTGGTGGTTCCGACCGCGAGCGTGACGGCAGCTACCGTGGGGCCGAAGCCTGACGCTGTCGCTACTGCCTGATAGCTGCCAATGGGAATCCAGCCGGAATCATAGTTGCCGTTTGAATCGGTCAGCACGCTCACATTGGTTGCTACCGCGCCCCCATGAACGTTAACGGTTGCGCCTGCCAACGCAGCACCGGATGTGTTTGTCACTCGTCCGGCCAGCTTGGCTCCGGTGGAAAGACGCACTCTGAACACCGTTGCAATCCCAGGTTGCACGGTAACAGGAGTTGTAGTGGGGATCCAGCCTGAGAGTTGGGCCGTTACGTCATATGTGCCGCCGGCAACGGTGCTGAACCTGAAAGCTCCTGTGGAGTCTGTGGTGGTGGAGCCGCCGCTGTAACGCACGGTCACGCCGGAGAGTGCGAGGCTATTCAGGGCGTTGGTGACGCGGCCCGTAATGCTGCCCGCCGCAGAGGCGGGAGTCAACGCAAAGTTCACCGGAGAATTCTGGGTCCCATTCACCACCACGCTGACGCTGGAATTCTGGAAGCTGGCGGCGCTTGCCGTCAGCTGTGTGGTTAACGCTGGAACATTTACCAGAGTGTAATTACCGCTGCCGTCAGAGGTAGCTTCACCGCCGTAAAATGAGATTGTGGCTCCGCCGATGCCGGCGCCGTTGGCTGCGCTGGTCACGCGTCCGGTCAAGGTTACTCCGCTGGTGGAGGGCTTCCAGTAAGGAGAGATGAGAGGAAGCACCGGGCTGGTTGCGCCGTCGGGCTTCACCAGCCATAGGCCACGGCACTGGCTGTTGGTGGGACGAAGAGCGTCGCCAGGGCTGGTGTCGGTGGGAAAGTCCGAACCATCGCTCTGCGTGCATTCATTATCGAATACCTGCCACAGAAACGCGCCGAATATTCCCGCAGCATGTGACGTTTGCAGGATCGTGTTTGTGCGCCAAACCACTTCGTCCGCTGGACGCTCGTTCTCAAAGAGTCCGTACTCGGAGATGAAGATGCGTTTGTTGCCCAGGCCGAGTGGATCGGGCGCCAAGCTCTTGATCACATCCAGCGCCTCGCGAATGGTGGCGGCGGCGGAAGCCGCATCCGTGCCGGCCAGGCTGGCTTCATATGACGAGTAGGAAACCATGTCCGGTTTTACGACGGGGACCACTGCATTGATCACGCGGGTCAAACCTGAGCGTGAGTAATCAAGCACACGCGCCGCTTCCACGGCGTGAAACACGCCCACACCGGAAGGACTGCCGGCATCGTTGCGCGCGCGGGTAATTCCGCGCTGCCGGGCCTTCAGCCAGATATTCATGGCGTCAACCATGGTGGGCGAAATGTCTTTTGTGGTATCGAAGCTCTGCAGGCCGGTGTAATCGCCTTCCCATATCTTCAGGATGAAAGTCTTGCCGGTGCCGGCGTAGGTCATCAAGAGGTAGCGGGTGAGATCGTAAAACTCCTGTTCCTCAAATGCGGCGGCGTCAGGATCAGTGGCAAAATTTTCCACGCTGTCCATGGTGGTAAAGGCATACGCGGTGATCACGAATGTCTTGAAAGGCATGCCGAACGCGGCTTTGTAAGGGGCGGTCTGGGCCAGCTCAGTCAGGGTTGAAGGAGTTCCCGCGGGCCACGAGGGAGCATTGCTCTTGTCGGGATAGCGAGAACGAAATTGCGGCTCCATATAGATGAAGATTGCGTCAGAACCAAAGGTGCTGATGCGGTTGACGCCTTCGATTAGAAAATTGTCCTGCGTGAAGCCGTAGTTGCCCTGCACATGGGTTACGCCCGCCTGAAACGGCGTGTCCAGAAGCTGGTCACGGCCAGGCTGGGAAAAGGAAGCTGATACGAGCGCGACAAGAATTGCGAGAACGCGAAGTATGCGAGTCATAAGAAACCTCCTGAACTGACCAGAGGCCCGTGATGCGCACGGCTAACAACGATCATTTCAGTATCAAATGGGTAATTAGCGTAAGAGTAAACAGAGAATGTGTGCGTGTATGTGAAGCGGGTCACATCTCCTTATGAGGAAGATCACAGGTGAGTAGCTGGAAGGTGGGAATGGCCGCGCCGCAGCGCCACAATAGACAAACTCTCTCTCCCCAGTGCAGAATGTTTCCCTACTCATGAACCTCACCACTGACCGCCGTTCGTTCCTCGCTTATTTTTCTTCGCTTGGTTTGGCCTCAACGCTCTTTCCCGGCGTGCTCTGGGGCAAATTGACTGAAGCCCGCATCTCAGAAGTTCCCCTTGCGGAAGAATCTGGCGCGAAGCGCTCGGCCACAAATGCGTCTCAAGCGGCTGCGCCCCAATTAACGAAAGACATGCTGCGCTCGGCCGCGGCCGTCGCCGGTCTTGAATTTACTGATGACCAGTTGGACAAGATGCTCAAGGGAGTCACCGAGAACACGGTGAAACTGCGAGACCTGCGCAAGATCGAAATAGATAACAGCATTGCTCCGCCGCTGTACTTCAATCCTGTGCTTCCGGGAATGAAGATCGACCGCGCGCGCCGGCCGTTCCGCGCGAGCGCTCCACCTCGGGTGCAGCGGCCACCCCGCCTGGAAGACGTGGCCTTCTGGCCGGTGACGAGCCTAAGTGAGCTGGTCCGCACCCGGCAGGTGACTTCCGTAGAGCTTACCGAGATGTATCTGGCCCGCGCCAAACGCTACAACCCGAAGCTCAAATGTTTTGTCACCATCACGGATGATCTGGCGCTGCGCGAGGCGCGCCAGGCCGATCAGGAAATTGCCGCGGGCAAGTATCGCGGGCCGCTCCACGGCATTCCTTATGGAATCAAGGATCTGTTCGCGGTGAAAGGATATCCCACGACCTGGGGAGCGGCGCCGTTCAAAGACCGCATTATTGATGTAGACGCGACGGTGGTTACGCGGCTGAGCGAGGCCGGCGCGGTGCTCATAGGAAAACTTGCCACCGGAGAATTGGCGCTCGATGACATTTGGTTTGCGGGACAGACAATGAACCCGTGGGACACGTCGATGGGATCGCAAGGTTCGTCCGCTGGTCCGGGATCGGCAACCGCGGGCGGATTGGTGGGATTTTCCGTTGGCACAGAAACACTGGGCTCGATCCTTGCGCCTTCGGCCATTTGCGGCGTGACGGGGCTGCGTCCAACCTTTGGGCGTGTCAGCCGTTACGGCGCGATGGCGCTGAGCTGGAGCATGGACAAGACCGGCCCCATGTGCCGCTCAGTGGAAGACTGCGCGCTGGTGCTCAACGCCATTCAGGGCGCGGACAATCTTGACCTTGCCGCCGTGGACGTGCCCTTTAACTGGGACGCCACGCTCGATGTTCGCAAGCTGCGCGTCGCATATCTGAAGGCCGCGTTTGAAAACACGCGCCAGACGCCGCAAGTGGAGGCCAATGATCGCGCCGCGCTGGATAAGATACGCAGCCTGGGAATTGAATTGGCCGAGTTTAAGCTTCCCGAAAGTCCAAAGCTTGATCCTTCGGCGATCCTGAACGCTGAAGGCATTTCCGCATTGCGTGATCCCGTGGAGACGCATCCAGACCAGCTCGCGCGTCCGGACCGCATCGCCGGCCAAAATGCTTATCGCCTCTATCCCGCGGCGGACTACGTGAACGCAAATCGCGCGCGCATGCTGCTGATGCGGGAGATGGACAAGCTCATGGCGAAGATTGACGTCTATCTGCTGCCCTATGACTACGCCGACTACACGCCCAATCCCGTGGCCGACCGCAGCACCGGCATCACAAATCTTACCGGACACCCCAGCGTCACGCTGCCGCACGGCTTTGATGAAAAGGGCCATCCGACCGGGCTCACGTTTATCGGAAAGCTGTTTGGCGAAGCGCAGATGCTGGCGCTGGCCAAGGCATATCAGGATTCAACCGGCTGGCACCTTAAACATCCAAAGCTCTGAAACACCCAAAGGTCTGAGCCAAAGGCGGCGGGCAAGGCTGAAGTGATCTATAGTTCCTTCGCTTGACTCAGGATTTCGCTTCGCTCACGCGGCTCATCGCCTCGCGGTATAATCATCTTCTCCGGCGCTTGGCGTCTGTAGTATCAAGGGGAGGGTAATCGTGTTCCGCAGAAAATTTCTCTTGGGTTGGGCGCTCCTGCTATCCACGGCTTTCCTGTCCGCCAGCACTCTATTTGCCAACACGGCCTTTGCTTCCCCGCAAGAGCAGACGGACCAGAACAAAGATCAGAATAAGGACCAGCGTAAAGATCAAGGCAAGGATCAGGGAAAGCAAAGCGGCGACGATGACAAGTTTTACCACGGCAAGGGCATCAATGACCTGAATGCAATTGGCGCCCGCAATGTGGGCTGCAATCGCGGGCTGGGAAACTGGTACACCCTGGACAGCCAGGTGAGAATGGGCCAGCAGTTTGCCCAGCAGGTGGAACAAACGTCGCACCTGATTACTGACCCGGTGGTAAATGAATACGTGAACCGCCTGGGACAAAATCTTGCCCGAAATTCCGATACAAAGCTGCCTTTTACCATCAAGATACTGGACGTGGAAGAGCCCAACGCTTTTGCGCTGCCGGGCGGCTACATGTTTGTGAATGCCGGGACCATCCTGATGGCCGACGATGAATCAGAGCTGGCGGGCGTAATGGCGCATGAGATTGGGCATGTTGCGGCCTGCCATGCGGCGCGCGAATCCACGCGCGGAAACATTGCCGGCATAGCCATGATCCCGGTAGTCATCATGACCGGCGGGCTTGCGGGAATTGGATTGGACCAGGCCGCAAACTACGGGATCCCGGCGGTGTTCAGCAAGTTTGGCCGCAACTTTGAGGCCCAGGCGGATTACCTTGGGATACAGTACGCCTACAAGGCCGGCTACGATCCCAATGGCATGATCAACTTCTTTGAAAAGTTGCAGACGCTGGAGAAGCGACGCCCAGGCGTGGCGATGAAGCTTTATGGGGACCACCCGCAGACGCCGGACCGGATCGTGCAGTCGCAGCGCGAGATTGGCGCCATCCTGCCGCCGCGCGACCAGTACATTGTAAGCAGCTCAGACTTTGAACAAGCCAAGAAGCGGCTGGCGCTGGTAATGAAACATAAGCTGCTGAAGGACGAAAAAGACGCCGCCAAACCGGATTTGCGCCGCACGGCTGGAGATAAGAACCCTGACCAAAACGATAAGGGCCAAAACGACGATCGTCCGGTGATCAAGCACAAGGCGGGCGATAAATAAGCCGTTTATCGTTAACGTCCGCCTGATGGACCTGCCGGTGCGCAGCAACCGAAACTGCCGGGCTGGAATCTAATTCCGCACTGCCGCCCCCGCACGCGCCCGACCTCTTACGGCGGCAGGTTTTAAGCTGGAGGTCTTATGGAAGGCGCCAGTCCCGGAGACGATCTTCTTCCCGGTGCACTCTGCGGCCAGAGCGGAATTTATCAGGTGATTCACCGTGCGCATCGCGTGACGCACAATGTACTGGTGCGGGCGCGCGAACTGTTCCCTCGATGCAAAGTTTGCGGCGACGCAGTGCGCTTCCGGCTGGTAAAGCAGGTCAGTCAGCCACCATTCATGCGTGCCAAACGTGTACGCAAGAAAAGCGCGGGACGCTGATCTATTTTACTGTGCCGATATCCGCAATGGTGCAGCCAGCCCATGGCGTCTTGAGAAGCGATCGCTGTAATGGCCTCGGTGATAGCCGGATCCAGGGCTTCAGCCGTGCGTGCCTTCAGAGTTCGCAGGACCAGTTTGATCTTGGCCCAGCATTTTTCGATGGGGTTGAGATCGGGAGAAGAAGGCGGGAGATAAAGCAAGCTGGCGCCGGTAGCCTCGACAACAGATCTAAACAACCGATCGCGACAGTGAATCGCAGCAAATGCTCTGCGGCCACGCTTGATTCGCGTATCTTTGCGTTCATTCGCGGCTGGTTCTGTCACACCAGATGCACGTTGGGCTCGGCTTCCGGTGCGACGACGCCTTCCGGCAGGCGTCCGCCGTTATATTCTGCGAGCCGGTTCTTCCACTTTAGAAAATCCGTGATGGTCTGCGGCTCAATGCGCACTTCAACGCGGCGCAGGCTGGCAAGCAGCAAATTCATTTCCCACATCAGACCTGTCTGGCTGCGCTGCGCCTGCCGGCACGGCTTTACCGCCATGCGCACTTCGCGCCCTTTCGATTCCAGCAGTCCCCATTTTTTCGGCAACTCTTCGGCACGGATGAGGCCTTGCGGCACCAGATAAAAGCGCTCACAGCCCATGGCGATTTCGGGGTCTTTGCGGAAAGGTTTTTCCTGGTCGGCAAAAAAGTCTGCGCGCGAGACTTTGCATTCCACGACCACAGAGCGGCACGCGCCTTTCCAGGCGATTACGTCAGGCGTTTCACCGCTGGCGCAGCTTTGCTCTGAGAGAACGATTCCACAACGATATCGGGTACGAAGCCACTGCTCGGCCATCCGGACAAGCTGCTGATGGGTCATGCTTCATGTTGTAGCGCAGATTGCCGTGGAGGGAAAGTGTTTTGCGTGGGTCGCTTTAAACTTGCACCGCGGAGGCGCTGAGACGCGGAGAAAAGCAAAACCTTACCGCGGATCTACGCGGATGAGCGCGGATTCAAAAGGGGATTCCTGAGCCTTGCCTTTCCGATTGTGGAGATCACCCTATCACGCGCGATCGCCGGTCTTTTTCCTGTTCCTCCGCTCCCTCTGTTCCTCTGTATTGCTAATCATAAAATTCTTTCTTTTCTGCGAAGGATTTAGGCGGCTTGGGCCAGCAAATGGCTCACCGTGGCATGCCGCGCCGCGAGGACAGCATTGATGATTTGTCTTCCCTTTTCCGTCACTTGATAGCGATACGTATGCGGCAGCTTTTGGATTAAGCCGTGCGCCCTCAGGAGACGGAGCTTGCGGCTGACGGCAGCCGAGCGTTTACGTTCTTCCCTCTGGGAAGTGGCTGGGGTGGCATACAGCAGAGCGCGCAGATCGGCGTTGCGGAAGCCGTGCAGAGTGAACTCTCCACGGTTGACGGTTTGCAGCAAGTCCCGATCTTCCGCGGCAAACGGATGCAGGGCGCGCACGGAGTGGCCTTGCCATTGCACCCGACGCTCCAGAGGGTGGGTGAGTTCTTCCAGCGTCGAGCTGTCATCCACGCTGGCCAAAGCATCGCAGTAGCGGTTCAGGGCTTTCTGGCAGAC
>DAHUXR010000087.1 GCA_027307045.1 Acidobacteriaceae bacterium | reverse complement strand
TTCGACGAACCGGAGAGCCGAAGATACCGAACAAAATTCTTGGCGGCATGGCACGAATTTGATTGTTAGCAATACAGAGGAATGGAGGAACCGGAGCATGGAAATGTATGGCGCACGAGAAAATGTTCGGACTGCTTCAGAAGGGTCGTGATCGATAATCGCTGTTCAACCTTTGGTTTTCTCCGTTCCTCCTTTCCTCCGTGTTTCAGGTTTTAACCACCGTGCAGAATCGATTAGCGCCATTGAGAATTACCAGCAAAATTGCGCCAATATAGGCTAAAATCGTGCCGACGATCCAGAGTATTTGGAGGCCCAGCATGGCGCAGCCGCAGCCTGAAAAGCGAACCACCCGGCGGTTTTCGCTCGATCTGCCCATCTCAGTGAAGTTCCTGGATAACGGCAAGCGGGAATTGGCCGGGCACACGCGCGACGTGAGTTCACGCGGCGTCTTCATGTATCTGGACACCAACATCACCGCCGGCGCGCCGATTGAATTTGTAATGACGCTGCCTCCTGAAATTACGCTCGCAGATCCTATCCGCGTGCGCTGCATGGGAAAAATTCTACGGGTGGACAAAGCGGCGGAGGGCCAGGGCGTCGCCGTCACAATTGAGAAATACGACTTTGTGGGTGAGGAGTAACGCGTTCTGTCCCTTCAAGGTCACATCATTTTGCAACGCGCTCTAAGGCATGGGTGGGCCGCTTCCCTGCTGCTCACGGCGCCGATTTTCGCGCAAAACGCATTCGCCCAGAACGTGCCGCCGGTGGGCGAGCTATTTGCCTCGGACGCGAACAGCTCCAGCGCCATGCAACTGGCCGGCTCTGGAATGGCAGTTTACTCCGGCTCAGAACTTTCTGCGGGAATCGCCCCGGCTACTCTCAAACTGGCCCGCGGTGGCCAGGTGCGTATCTGCCCGAGCAGCGGCCTGAACGTGACGGCGAGCGGCCAGGGGCTGATGCTGGCAACGGGCACAGGCGCGTTGGAAATCGAGTATGAACTTAAGCGGCAAGCTGCCGACGTTGTGATCACCCCGGATTTCAACGTCGCGCTGGTGGGGCCCGCCACGTTTCATTTCTCTTTGGGGATCAATAAAAAAGGCGACACATGCGTGAAACCGCTGGCTGGCAATGCGGGGGAAATCACGTTTTCAGAGCTGCTGGGAACGGGAGTTTATAAGTCCGGGGCGAATCAGGCAATGGTTTTCCGTGGCGGCAAGCTGGACAGTAAAACGGCGCTCACCGGCGAATGCGGCTGTCCTACGGCAGCACCCGTGATTCGCGCTGAAGCGCAGCCAAGATCCAAGCCAGTGGATGAAACACCCAAACCGGCGGAGCACGTTGCGGTCATCAATGATGAGGCCACGTCGCCATTGCCGCCCGAGAAGCCAGGCCAGGTCCACATGCAGGTGGATACGCCATTTGTGTTCAGCGCCCGGCCAGCCACGGGGCACTCATATGCAGTGGCAAAGGTGCAGTTTTCGACGCTTCCGAACGTTTATTTTGTGCAAGAAAAGGTCGATCCCGTCGTTCTTATAGCAAAGCAGCCAGAGGTGTCTCCAAAGGCAACGCCCCAGACATCTAAACCGGAAGATAAGGCCCGGAAAGAGAAGAAGGGTTTTATGGGGCGGGTAAAGGGCTTTTTTGGCTCGCTGTTTCACCGTTAAGTTGTTGGTTCGGCACGGATTACAAATGGTGGCTTTAGTGCAAATACCAAAGTGAAACTTTTATTCGCCGCGCGGAGTCTAAACTAGATAAACTTTTATTATGTCTTTGCCTGATCCAAAAAATCCGAAGCCGAAGAATCCAGCTTCCAGTGACCCTGAAATGCCGCAGCAGGAAGTGGTCAAGTTCGCCAAAGAGCAGCCGGTGAACACCTCGGTGATGCCCACGATGCTGGGCGTTGGGTATGGCACGTACCAGCAGCGCCCGGAAAACTTTCTACTTTCGTTCGTGACCCATACCGCGGGTCTGGGGCTGATGTTATGGCTGCTGCATTTGACTGTTCCGGCAAAGATCATTCCTCCCACGACCGCCAACTCCGTGGAACTGGCGCCCTACATCCCCATGAAAGTAGGCAAAGGCGGGCCGAGCGGTGGCGGTGGTGGCGATGCCAGCAAACTGAAAGCTTCCACCGGTACACCCCCGAAAGCGGCGAAGCAGCAGTTCACTCCGCCAACCGTAATCGTTCAGCAAAAAAGTAAGTTGATGATGGAGCCCACGGTAATTGCCGATATAAAGACTCCTCCGAACACGCAGTTGGGCGATCCGCTTGCCAAGCTTATGACGCCTTCCAATGGTGTCGGCGTTGGCGGCGGTATCGGCAGCGGCAGTGGCGGTGGCGTTGGATCAGGGCACGGCGGTCCTGGCGTTGGCCCGGGGATTTTCCATGTGGGCGATGGCGTAAGCGCACCCCGTCCGATCTTTACTCCTGAACCTGAATTTTCAGAAGAAGCGCGCAAGGCCAAATATCAGGGCGTTGTGGTGCTGAATATAGTCGTCGGCACCGATGGCCGCGTGCATAACCCGCGCGTGATTCGCGCACTGGGCATGGGCCTGGATGAAAAAGCCATTGAAGGCGTGAAGACCTGGAAGTTTGATCCTTCAAAGAAAGATGGACGCGCGGTAGCGGTGGAAATGAATATTGAAGTGGCCTTCAACCTGTACTAAAAAACAAGTCTGAGAACAAAAAAGGAGATGCCGCGATGCATCTCCTTTTGAATTTGCGGAAGAAATTATTCCTCGACTTCTTCCAGTTGGCCGTTTTCCAGTTTCTCCTGGCAGGCGATGCAGTAGCGGGTCCAGGGCACAGCTTCCAAGCGTTTGGCGTTGATCTCATTTCCGCAGTTCACGCACTCGCCAAACTCGCCTTCTCTAATCCGCTGCAGCGCAGTCTCAACCATCGCCAAAAGCTGGCGATCGTTATTGCTCTGGGCAAAAAGAAATTCCTTGGTATAGGAGCTTGCCGCGCGATCAGCAATGTCCTGAGCCGTGTCCTGGTCAGCGATGCGGCCGTCTTCTTCCGTGCGGCTCACGGTTTTGCGCAGGACTTGCTGACGCTCTTCCAATCGTTTTTTAAAGCCTTCCAGCTTCTTCTTGTCCATGTCTTTTGATAAATGATTTATCTTAGTCGTCATAATAATTACCGTCAAATATGTTGCGGGAACGACGATTAGATGCAGCCAAGAGCCCGGTTGTCACCGTGCCGTGTAATGAATCTGTAAAAAAGAAAAAATAAAAAAGCGGCCTGATCACAGGCCGCCTTTTTGCAAAGAGGCGAAGGAGGAAGGGAAATCTCTCAGGAAAGGCGATGCACGATGCAGTCCCGGCTTGCGCCAAGACACACGGATTGAAGAAGTCTCAATTCTTGGAAGAGGGTTGAAATCATTTTTAGTTTACGTGCCTCTTTATTTGCTTCTTATATAAGCAACTCGGAAACCAAAGCTTCTTCCTGTGCCTTGTGGAATATCGGACAACAATTAACTGGCTTATTTTGTGTAGCTTACGCGAGCAATTAGAGGGATATGGCAGACTTTGGCGTTTCTGAGCTGCGGGCATTAGAGTTGTCTCAGGTGGTATAAGAGTACCAACATTAGACCTCTTCATGCTTAAGCTGGGTTTTGGTTTGCTCTTCCATCGCCTTCAGCTTATTGAGAAGAGCTTTGTAACTGATCTTGAGTATCTTGGCGGCCTGCCTGCGGTTCCAGCGGGTTTGAGCCAGTACCCGCTCAATGGCTTCCCGCTCAGCTTGCATCGCCGCACGCCGGCCAATCTCCAGTAATGACGGCATTTCAATTTCGACGCCATTGCTTGATTGCATCGCTGGCGTCGTCTCAGCCACGGCAACAGGCTGCGCGGCCATCCCGCCAAACGATGTGACAATGGGTTTGTGGGTAGCCAGCTCACGGATAATCTGCGCCTCATTCCCCACGATCACGTATCGCTTCACCATGTTTTCCAGCTCGCGAATGTTTCCCGGCCACGGATACTCCATCATTCGATTCACGGCAAACTCGCTGAACATGGATGGCTTCTTGCCATAGTGCTCGCTGTATTTTTCCAGGAAATATTTCAGGAATACCGGGATCTCTTCGCGGCGTTCGCGCAACGGCGGAATATGGATCGTTACTACGTTCAGGCGATAGAACAGGTCTTCGCGGAAAACGCCTTCTTCCACGGCGCGCTCCAGAGGCTTGTTGGTCGCGGCCAGGACCCGCACGTCCACCTGCACATCACGCTTGCCGCCGAGGCGGGAAAATTCATGGTCCTGCAACACGTGCAGCAGCTTGGCCTGGAGCGCAGGATGCATCTCGCTTATTTCGTCCAGAAAAATAGTGCCGCCGTTGGCCTGCTCGAACTTGCCCAGCTTTTGTCGATTGGCGCCGGTGAATGCACCCGCTTCATAACCAAAGAGTTCGCTTTCCAGCAGCTCATGCGGAATAGCGGCGCAGTTCACTTTTACAAACGGTTTTTCGCAGCGCGACGATTCCGAATACACCATGCGCGCCACCACTTCTTTGCCGGTACCGCTTTCACCGCGGATGAGCACCGTGGCCGTGGTGTCCGCCACCTGCTCAATGGTCATTTTTACTTCCATCATTTTTGGGCTGGTGCCAAAGAGCATGGTGAAATCGCTCTGGCGGCGCACCTGCTCGCGCAACTGCGTGACTTCAGTAAAAAGACGCTGATTGTCCAGAACTTTGCCGATTCGGACATCGAGTTCTTTGGGATCGACCGGTTTGGTGATGTAGTCATCAGCGCCAAGTTTTGACGCCTTGAAAATCAGCTCCGGATCCTTGATGGAAGAGAGAACCATGATGGAGACAGTGGGCTTGATCTGCTTCAGGCGCTGCAACGTGTCGTTGCCGGCTTCACCATCCATTGAGGTTTCAACCAAAACCAGGACTGGATCGAAGGAACGAAAGATCCGCAGGGCTTCCTGCTCGCTGGAGGCGACTGTAACTTCAAAGTTCCGGCGAGATAAATGTGCCGCCAGGTACTTTGCCATGGCCACGTCATCGTCCACGATCAGCACACGGGTCTTGGGGTTCATTCATGCTCCCAGCGGCAAAAACAGCCCGCTTTCATATGGAAAAGTCAACCGGCTAAGAACTGGAACGGAAGTACCCACCGGGGGCGACTGCCCCTCAGATATTGTACTCCGATTCCATTTTCAGGCATTGGGATGCCTAACTGGGACTTTTATGGACATTTTTTGACAGAAAAAGGTTGAAAGCCGGAGCTCTCAACCCTTTTTGATACCTTAACTTTGAAGGGTAACGCTAAGAGGAACGCTTGCCTGTAATGAAGTGGTAGGGCGGCCAGGGGCCGCTCATCACAACTTCAATCCCGGGCAGATGCCGGGTGGCCATCTGGTAGCGATTCTGGTATTTCTCAACTTTTTTGTGATCAATAAGGTGGGCAATATCGATGAGCATTCCGCCGGAATCAACTTTGCGGCAGCAGACGTCCTGATCAATCGGGGAGAAAATCTTGTGGACCTGGACGGAAAGCGCGCGCGCTTTAGTTTGTCGCTCCCGTTGCCGAACGGCCTTTTCCCGCAGGCGGCTCAAATATTCACTTCCAACTGTGGCCGGTAGTTCGATCTCTTCCATGGCTTCACGCAGTGAACCGTCTTTAATCAACAGTTTCAAATGCATTTCCGCCTTGCCCTTCAGCTTGGTAACGCTTTCCATGAAGCCCTTGCGATTGAGGCGGACTGCGCGCCGCAGTGCGTCATCAGTATCAAAAACCGTGCCAAAACGGAACGGCAGAACTGTTGTGCGCTTGAAGCATTCGCTGACCACGTGCGCATGTTGGAGGAGGGCCTTTTGGCCAAGATCGCCGGTGGGAATGTACTCGCTTACCAGGACGGAAAAATCGCCGCTGGGGTACGCGAATATCTGGGCGTCTGCTATACCTTTGAGACCTTCTACGGGAACGGGACGACGAGCGCGAATACCACCTTGCACAGCTTGTTGCTCAACGATGCAGTACGCGTACCATGCCATGAGGGAGCTTCTCCTGTCGGAAAAACGTTTAGTGGGCCGGCGTGATTGTTTAAAAAATCGGGCGAAGTTTACTGCGAAGAGCTTCTATTTTAGCGCCAGCGGGTTTTCTGGTCGCCTAGAGGTATCCTAAGCTGAGTCTGGAAGAAATGCAACAGAGACTGTGCATGAAAACTGAGGAAATCGTGAGTTGCCGCTCCCCGTTGGTAAACCTTAAGCAGCGGAAGCTTTACCCATAGACGGAATCAGAACATGAACCTGTTTGTTTTCTTCGATTTGATTAGCGTTTTTTAAAACTGCGGCGATGCGGGTGATCTCAGCTTCCGCCAGCGCCAGGTAACGCAGCGTTTCCGGATCGTCACTTCGAACCGACGCAAGGTACAGAGCGTTGCGGATGGCGGCCAGCGGACTATGAATTTCATGCTTCAATTCCTGGATCAGGCCTTTTTTAGTAAGTGCCATGTTCGACCCCTCCTACCAAACCATTGATAATGCAAGCAGACGGCCAAGGCCGAAGCGGAAACCGGGCATGAACCAAATGGGCGATTTTGAGCAATCGACCTCAATAAAGGTGTATCGGCATACCGTTGCTAGGTCCATTAGTTCCACCCCGGAATAGTGAATACGCGCCTTCAGCCCTGGCCTACCCTGTACATTTGGCCAGTACCGGGTAAAAAAAACAGAGCACTTCGGTAAGTTTCCCTATAGCGCCGCGTGGCATCTCACAAGAGGCTGAAAAGAGCCCTTAGGCCGCGCCATGAGCTCCCCAAGGAAAATGTTCCCGATGCCGTCTCCCGAACCCGCTGACCTTGGCTCGTCTCCCCCGGAGCGATTTGTGGTCGAGGTGTTCTCGGAGCTGCGTCCGGAAACCATTCAGAAGCGGTGGGAGGACGTGAATGTCATCCTGCGCATGAGCATGCTCACCGGGTTGCAGATGCAACTTGAAGCCACCATCAACCTGCTATGCGATATGACTGCCGATATGGCCGCGTTTGACAAGGCCATGGTCTATTTCTGGGACGAAGGGCGCGAACTGATGGAGTTGCGGATTGCACGCAACGTGGAAAAACAGATCGGCCAGGAAATTACCACCGGGAACATCCTGAATTTCTGGGCGATTAAATATGGGCGTCCTCTATTGGTGGAGCAAGGCCATAATGCCCAGTCCGACGCGCTGATGCAGGTACTCGGCGCGACTTGCGCGCTGGTTGTGCCGTTGTTTGTAAGCAATCGCGTAATGGGATCGTTGCAACTCTTTCGCGCTGGGGCCGAGAGACCTTTTACCAAAGAAGACGCGCAGCTTTTGTGGATCCTTTCTCTGGTCGCGGAAAATCTTCTTACCCGCGAATACGCCAATGAAGGCCTGTTGCGCTTTGCCTTTACCGACTACCTTACAGGCCTGCGCACGCGCGGATATTTTGAGCAACAACTGGAACTGGAGTTCAAGCGCGCTGAACGCAAGCAGCAAAAGTTTGCGCTGCTGATGATCGATATTGACCACTTCAAGGTGCTGAACGATACTTTTGGTCATCATGTGGGCGACCAGCTCTTGCGCGACGTTACCTCCATCCTGATGAAAGACATGCGTGAAGTGGATACGGTGGCCCGTTATGGCGGTGAAGAGTTTGTGATCATCCTGCCGGAAACCACGGAAACCGGCGCGGTATTTGTGGCCCAGCGCCTGCGGCGCGCCGTGGACCAGGCCAAATTTTTTGCCGGCTCCCCGCACTCTGTCCAGCATCTTACAATCAGCATTGGCGTGGCGGTTTATGATACCGACGCGCAGTTCAAGCGCGACCTGATTGAGTTTGCCGACGCCGCGCTTTATGCCGCCAAGCATGCGGGCCGCAACCGCGTGATGCGTTATTCCGAGCTGAGCAAGCAAGGACGCGAAGTTTCATAATGAGTTCAAGTTTTTCTACCGCGCAACAGCGCGGACAATCCGACGCCACCGGCACCCTGCCGCGCTTCACCAAGGCCAAAGTCTGGCGCGTGATCCATGCCTGCGAATATGCCCGCGACGTTCTGCCTGTGGTTGAAGGACAAGTCGCCGTCGGCATGCGGCCGTTTATCGTTACGCCGCAGGGAGCGGGTACCGCAGAACTTTATCTTTCCGGCGGCAACCAGGACCAGCCGCGTTCACTCTCACTCCTACGTTCCTGGCAGGATGTCCGCAACTGGCGCAAGTCGCTGCTTGACTGCGCGCCCGAAACTACATCTGACCTGGTGCACGCGCATTGCTTTGCCGCGGGCATGGCCGCCGTAAGAAGCTGCAGCTGCGTGGTCTATGACTTGAGCGCGTGCATTGAAGAGATGGCCATCTCCGCCGGCCTGTGTGAATCCGGCAGCTGGATGGGACGGTCTTTCCGCGTGGCGGAACAGTTCATCCTCTCCCGCGCGGCCGCGGTGATCGTGCATTCGCTCGGACTGAAAGAAGCTGCGCTGGAACGGGGCGCTCCCCCCGACGCAGTCTTTCTTGTTCCTGGTCCCATCAGTGAAGACAACGAGCCTGCTGCGCTTTCACAGGATTTTGACTTTCTTGCCCGGCGCTTCGGCTTTGCACCTGACTCCGTCTCATTCTTTGTTCCGCTATTCGCTCACGATGCACAAGAGCAGCTTTCGCCTGCCGCGGTTTCCGTGCTGGAAGGTTTTGCTCTGGCGTGTAATGAACTGCCGCAATTCAACCTGCTGCTGGAAGCGCCGGAAAGCGCGCGCCGGGCCATCAATGAGCATGCATCACGCCTGGGGATCTCGCAGCACATAGCGCTGGTCCACCAGCTTGACGTGCCTGCAACCATGCAGAGCGCGCACGTTGTTGTGGCTATGGGAGAACTTCCCGCCGATCCCGTTACCGCCCGTCAGCCGAATGAAACTTGCACGAAAAGCCTGTGGCAAGGCAAGACCCTTCTTGCCGCCGACGTTCCACGTAATCGCGACGCCAGCCCTGAAGGCCGCGGCTGCCTCTGGTTTGAGGCCGACAACGCGCGCGATCTTGGCTATCGCATGGCCTTCGTCGGGCGCAATCAGGAATTTCGCGCCGCTCTGGGCGCCGCCGGCCGCATGTTCATGTATGAAACGCGCAACTCATCGGCCATCGGCGAGAAATACGACGAGGCTTATCGCTTCGCCGCCAGCCGCAGGAAATCCAATGGCGTTGGCCCGAACATGATTCGTTTGGAAACAGCGGAAAACTGGGGATAGCGGGAGTCTTACGTCAACTTTTCTGCCTGGCTTTTTATCTGACTTTTTTTCGATCAGTGTCATCAGTGCCAATCAGTGGTAAGCGCTTGCTGTTCCGATTTTGCATTCCTGATCGGCCTTCGATCCGCGTTAATCCGCGGTAAGATTTGCTTTTTTGATCACCTGCGATCATACGATCGCCGCTCTCCAAATACCTGAACCATGAGCAGTAAAACTTGGCGATCTTAGACAGCATCCCACAATTACATGAGCCACAGAAGGGTCGCAGAGAGAGTGGCGCAGTATGGGCTTGCCTTGCTTCTGCTTTCCTGCGGAGGGCATCAGAAGCCACTCGATGTTTGCAACTGCACCCCGTCTGCGCCGGACACAGAAGATTTTCGTCATAACCAGAAACATGTTCCGCTGCCGAATATCGCTGCCCAGAACATCACCGTGGCAACCATGCTGACCTGGCCGCAGACGCCGGTCCCGGCTGCCGACGCGCCTCGCAGCGGGCGCGAGCTGCAACTCTTCCATATAGGCAACGCGTTCGTGCAACGCACATTTGAGGTGCTAAGCGACTGCGATATTCACCTGGAAATATCAGATGTGGCCGATAAGGGCGCACCGCGAGCGATTGCGGAAATACCGAGCGACACGGAATACTGCCAGACGCGGCAAAGCTTTCAAGCGCAACTTGCCGCGCACAACTTCACTATCGGGACGAACCAGGACCTGGGCGAGATTGATCCGGCACTTCCGATCGACGTGACTGGTCTCGCCTTTGAGGACGAACCCCATCCAACGCGCGGCAGCGCCCTGGTAAAGACGATCTGGGAACTGCATCCAGCCAAGGTATCTCTCACTCAGTGACAGGTTCTCCTGCGATCTCCTGCGGTTGATTGGCACAAACCTGTCCGCTGGGCGGGAAGTTGATGTGTTCATCCCAACCTACAACGGGCCCCTTGAATTGTTGAGGAAAACGGTCATCTGCGCAATCGGTATGACCTATCCGCACAGGCCTTTCATTCTTGATGGTGGCCGCGCGAAGAAGAGACACATTAAAAGGCGTTCCCGCCGACGATGAGAAGTATCGAAATGAGCATCTCCTGCCTGGACAAATATTTATTCAATATCGGCGTCCGCGGTTGTTCTTTGCCGCAACTCTCATTTATTCTGCCAAGCAGTAGTGAATTTCTGTATGTCCGTGCCCAATGAAATGGCTCAAACGCTGGAAGACCCAGACCCTGCTGCTGCTGGCAGTGATCGGGCCGGGGTTTATTACCGCAAACGTTGACAATGATGCCGGCGGCATCTACACCTACTCGTTCGCCGGCGCGCAGTTTGGCTATTCCCTTCTCTGGACCATCATTCCCATGACTCTTGCGCTGATCGTGATTCAGGAGATGTCCGCACGCATGGGCGCATGCACGGGCAAGGGCCTGAGCGACCTGATTCGTGAAGAATACGGCCTGCGCATCACCTTTGTGATGATGATTTTTCTGGTGGCGACGAACTTTACGAACGTAATGGCGGAATTTGCCGGCGTGGCCAGTTCCATGGAACTGTTTCAAGTCTCCAAGTTCATCAGCGTGCCCATTGCGGCGGCCATTGTGTGGCTGATTGTGGTGAAGGGAAACTACAAGAGCGTGGAAAAGGTCTTCCTCACCGCGTCTTTTTTCTATATTGCATACATCATTGCCGGAGTGCTTTCAGGGCCCAACTGGCCCGCCGCCGCAGTAAGCACCGTCCACCCGCCCACCGGGGCCGCCCTCTTCCATGTTCCCGGTTATGTGTATATGGTCACCGGAATCATTGGAGCCACTATCGCGCCATGGATGCAGTTTTACCTGCAGGCATCGGTCGTGGAGAAGGGCGTTACCATGCGCGAATACAACAAGACCAGGATCGACGTGCTGGTGGGCTCGATCTTTGCGCCGGTGGTGGCAGCCTTCATTATTCTGGCCTGCGCGGCAACGCTGTATAAGTCCGGGCACCGCGTTATTAGTGACGCGGCTGACGCGGCGCTGGCTCTTGGCCCGCTGGCGGGCAAGTGGGCGCAAATCCTTTTTGGCGCAGGATTGTTCAATGCCTCGCTTTTTGCCGCGTCCATTCTGCCGCTTTCGACGGCCTACACCGTGTGTGAAGGTCTGGGACTTGAATCCGGGCTGGACAAAAAATTCAGCGAGGCCTCTGTGTTTTACTGGCTATACACGGCACTGGTGGGCGCAGGCGCTGCTTTGATCCTGCTGCCGCGTTTCCCGCTGCTCAAAATGCTGGTGCTCTCGCAGGTTTTGAACGGCGTGCTGCTTCCCTTTGTGCTGATCTTCATGCTGCTTCTGATTAACAAGACCAGCCTGATGGGCAACTACATAAACTCCAGGTTCTTCAACTGGGTGGCTTGGGCCACGGCCAGCGTTATGATCGTGCTCAGCGTGCTCCTGGTATTCCAGTAACAGGCAGGCGTCGCAGCGTGCGTTTCGCTTTTCGCAAGTTCGTTTCAACAATCGTAAAAACTTTAGTGGACCATGAAGCTGAAACTATTCAAACGAGACCTGAGTATGCCCCGGCGGGTAGCCGGGTTCGGCGTATTGAAGTACAGGCTGATCGCTTTTCTGGCGGTTTTTGGTCCGGGCTTCATCACCGCCAATGTCGATAACGATCCCGGCGGCATCCTCACCTACTCGCAGGCCGGAGCAAAGTACGGCTACGCCCTTTTGTGGACGCTCATCCCTACGACGATTGCGCTTATTGTCGTGCAGGAAATGGCGGCGCGCATGGGAGCCGTGACGGGCAAGGGCCTGGCCGATCTCATCCGCGAAGAGTTTGGGCTACGCGCTACTTTTTTCGTCATGGTGGTCCTGGGAGTCGCCGACTTCGGCAACATCATGGCGGAGTTTGCCGGGCTGGCTTCCGGCATGGGAATTTTCGGCGTCAGCAAGTATCTGGTTGTGCCGGTGGGCGCGGCCATTGTGTGGTTTGTGGTGGTGCGCGGATCGTATAAGCCGGTGGAGCGCATCCTGATTTTATTTTCGCTGATTTATTTCACCTATCCCATATCCGCGCTGCTGGCGCATCCGGACTGGCACCAGGCGATCAAAGACACTTTTGTTCCCGTCATCAACAATCATGCGGATTACATCCTGCTGGTGGTGGGCCTGGTAGGAACAACGATTACGCCATGGATGCAGTTTTACCTGCAAGCCTCAATCGTGGAAAAAGGCATTGGCAAGCGCCAGTATGCGCTTTCCCGGTGGGACGTGGTGCTGGGCTGCATCGTTACCGACGTGATTGCATTTTTCATCGTAGTGGCATGCGCCGCCACGCTGTACGTGCATGGCAACCACAACATTACTGATGCGTCTGAAGCCGCTCAGGCGCTTGGACCTCTCGCTGGGCATTGGGCGAAACTTTTGTTCGCCGTGGGACTCGTCAACGCCGCCATGCTTTCGGCGGCCATTCTGCCGCTGGCCACGGCTTACAACATTTGTGAAGGCCTGGGTGTTGAGTCCGGCGTGAACAAAAAGTTTGCTGAAGCGCCCACGTTTTACTGGATCTACACGTTCCTGATTCTCGGCGGCGCCAGCTTCGTCCTGATCCCGCACTTGCCGTTGATCAAGCTCATTCTTTTCTCCCAGGTGGCAAACGGCGTCCTTCTGCCCTTTGTGCTCATTTTCATGTTGAAGCTGGTGAATAAGACCGACTTAATGGGAAACTATAAGAACTCAAAGCTGCAAAACGTGATTGCGTGGGCCACCAGCGCTATCATGATCGGCTTGACCATTGCGCTGGTCTGGACGCAGATTACCGGCGGCAGCTAAAGCAGTTTGCCCGCGCTGATGTCTTTTACTAACCGAACGTCGGCTTCAAGAAAGTCATAGGTCGGCAGCTCTTTGCGATCGACCCAGCGCACGTCGCGAAAAATGCGGTTCTCAATCGCATTCTTGAACTGGTCAACGCGGTAAAAATAAAGTTCCAAAGATGCGCCGCTTGCATACGTGTGCTGGATTGCGGCGATCTTGCGGCCAATCACGGCGTCAATGCCCAGCTCTTCGTCCAGTTCACGATGCAGCGCGTCTTTCAGGTCTTCGTCGCGTTCCACCTTGCCGCCGGGAAACTCCCACTTAAACGGCAACGCCTGATCTTCAGTGCGCTGGCAGATCAGGATTTTATTTTTCTGGATGATGATCGCTGCAACCACCTGTTTCATTCTTTTCTGCCACCTTCCATTAAAACCTTTGAAACACGGAGGAACGGAGGAAGCGGATGGAAAACGAGGACCTTCATGAAAGATCCGATTCTTTGTTTCTTTGTTTCTTTGTTTCCTCCTTTCCTCATTTCTTCATGTTTCAAGGGTGTTTTCTTCTATCTGTCGCAAGCCCTGCAGCGCTACAAACATCTCCGGATGAACCGCCGCCGCCAGCGCGTGCAGTCCCTGAATCACCGTACTCGCCGGAGTGTTCAGGAACTCGTCATTGATGCAATACACGCGCCCGTTTTTTGCTGCCTTGGTCTGCTCCCAACTGCGCCTGGGAATGATCTTTTCCATCGGCACGCGGTCGCCGGCGCCGCACCATGCGGCAACGATCACATCTGGATCAGCGGCTACCACTTCTTCTTCCGTCGTATGTGTTCCCGGCTGGCCAAAGAAGCGCCCGCCGGCAGCCTCCACCAGCTCCGCAACCCATCTCTGTGAAAGAATCAGCGGCTTGCCCCACTCTTCGCAATAGACCAGCGGTCGCAGCGCGCCGACGGTCCTCTGCCGCATGGCTTGAACTTCCTGCTTCATGCTTGTAACGAGCGCAGTCCCTCGATGAGGTTCGGCCTTAACGTCAACGCACATGATCCCGGCAATCATCATGATGTCTTTGTAAATGTCATCAAGGGTCTTGGGCGCCAAGCCCAGGAAAGGCACGCTGGTCTTGAGAATTTCTGCCACCGATTCCAGTTGGTACGGGACTGAGGCAATCACCAAGTCAGGCTTGGCCGCCATGATCTGATCAGCTTTCGCCGACCAGGAATCTTCCACAATGATGCACCCTGTTTCCAGGGCCTCAGGGCAGACATCGACGCAATATTTGGTGCAGGCGACCAACCGATCCAGCAAGCCCAGGTCACGTAGCGTAACCGTCACGCTGGGCTGGAGCGACACGACTCGCTGTGGAACGTTATTTTGAAAAGCCCAGTTTTCTGGCATCATTTGGATTATATAAACAGAAGGCCAATGGCAAACCAGCTGGCGCGCAGAGCCCTTTGAAATGGCGCACTGGAAGGCGAATTGGAAGAAAGCGCGTGAAAATTGAATAGAATTCCACACTTGGAGGATATTTCAATTAATCTCAATCTCCAATTGAAAAGCCTGCATCGCCAGCTTTTTCTGTGGTCTCGGATCGAAACAACATCCCACCAAATTGACATTCACTGCTTGTGTGCCATAATCAGAGTGAACTGATTAATCAGTTCACTCTGAGATATTAAGATTATGTCCATGCCCAAAGTAATTACGGCTCTCACTGCCCGGACCCAATTCGGCCAGATTCTGCGCCGGGCAGGGCGGCAGCAGGAGCGTTTCATTGTCGACCGTCGGGGAAATCCCGAAGTGGTCATTATGGGACTGAAAGACTTTCTCAAAACGATTGCGCCGGAACCCGAAGTGCTTCAGGCGATACGTGCCGAGGCCAAGAGGAATAGGACGTCAAAGCTGACCAGCCGGCAGATCGACCAGGAGATTACAGCATACCGCCGGGAGCGAAGACTGAAAAATGCCACGTCCAAGCGTCGTTCTTGACACAAATGTCATTGTATCGGCGCATCTGAAAGAAGATGGTCTTGAAAGATTCGTCCTGGACCTGGCTCTAGCCCGCAAGCTTCAAGTCTTCCTGTCAGATGAAATCCTTGGAGAATATGAGGGTGTGCTGGCGCGCGCTAAGTTCAAACTCAGTCCTGCCAAAGTTGCAGCATCACTGCGGCTGCTCGAAAAAGCTGCGACCATGGCCTACCCGCAGAAAAGAATCACGGCAGCCAAGGACCCGGGTGACAATAAATTCCTGGAATGCGCCGCAGAGGCCCAAGCCGATTACTTGGTTACGGGCAATAAAAAACACTTTCCCAAACAGTGGCGGCAGACTCGAATCGTAAACACTAGGGAGCTGTTGCAAGAAATTACGGCAGACTTGCAACGTTAGCAGCGATGCGTTTTTCTCTTTCAATCAGATTGAAGGGCCGATTACGAATGGAAACCTCCCGCTACATTCTTACGCACGCCAATGATCAGGATTTTTCCTGTCATTGAGGTGCCCGGAAACGCGACAAGGGAAGAGTGGCCCTTGCTTTCGTCCAATCGAGTGCTTCTGTCTCTTTAGCATTCGCTTACAATAGTGCACACAAACGGGTTGGAGCGTACGACAGAAACCCATGCCATACTCCGAGAAGGTCCTCGACCATTTCGAGCATCCGCGCAACATCGGCGAGCTGGCTTCGCCGGACGCCGAGGTGCGGCTGGAACATCCGGTCTGTGGCGATATCATGAGCCTGGCGGTCAAGCTTGCCGATGGACGCATCGACCAGGTGCGCTATCGCACGCGTGGCTGCGTGGCTTCCATTGCCGCGGGCTCTTGCCTCACGGAGATGATCCAGGGCAAATCTCTGGCTGAGGTCTCCGCGCTCCAGCGTGAGAACCTGCTGGAAGCTCTGGGCGGACTGCCAAACGCCTCTGTGCACGCAACTCATTTGGCCATGGACGCGCTGGCGCAGGTGCTCAAGAAGCTGGCAAATGAGTAGGCGCGCGGCATTGCCGTGTCAATTCATTAGTCCAATGATGAGTATTAATTTTTCAAAAAATTGATGCGGCGCAAAAGCTTGATATCGCGGGGCTTGGCGAAATAATTAAAATTTTCTATCCTTCCGCAAATTGGCGGTACAATAAGTCCCCAAAGCCGCCCTTGCCCAGGGACGAGAGAAGGAAATGAACATGCCGCTAGCGATGCTCCTGCTGTACGTTACTACGCTAACGTCTCCGACCCCTTCCATCGAAGGCGTAAAGATCGTCACTCGGCAGATCACGGCCGGCTTTAGCGATACCCGCACCGAATATCTTGCTCCCGACCGCCTGCGCAATGAATGGCAATCGCAAATGCGCGACGGCTCCGGCCCTCCCATGGCCACCATCATTATGCGCGGGGAACGGGACCGCGTTTTCATGCTGGACCTGGCGGCCCACGAATACATTACCTATGAGACGGACCCTCGTGGATCGAATGCGGCGATGAAGCGGCCCATGGTGGATTCCGGCGGCACATTGAAAATAACGATTGCGAACACCGATACCGGAGAGCGCAAAGAGTTCTTTGGACACACTGCGCGGCACATCATTACCCGCGAAACACGCGTTGCCGGCCCTGGCGCATGCTCCAAATCATCAGTGAGTGAGACTGACGGCTGGTACATTGACAGCTCCGTGATGCCGGAATGGCACCAGCAAAAGAAGAACAGCTACGGCGTGGTGGTGGCAGCAGAAGTTTCCGCCGGATCCAATGACAAATGCTTCAATAAAGTGGACAAGATTGAGGTCCACCGCAGCGGCGTGGAAACCGGCTTCCCCGTAAAAGTAACCACCACTTTGACCAACGAAGTAACCCAGCCCGATGGAGGCACGCGCACGCTTTCATCCACCTGGGGCTCAGAAGTAATGGAACTGAAAGAAGGCCCGCTGGAGTTAACGCTGTTTGACGTTCCCAGAGATTTCCGTCGCGTTGACTCGCTGCGCAACTGGACAGCCAAGCCCCCGCGGCAGCAGACAACCTGGGAATGGGTCAAGGAAAAAGTCCAGGAGATGCTCAAATAACGGCAGCGGGCCAGGCGATTATCCAGAACCCCCCGCTAATTTGTACCTCCTCTGCCGAATCTTCTACAGAACCTTTATCCCCAGACGCGATGCGCCGTCTCCATTACCAGCCGCATCTTGGCCCACTGTTCTTCTTCCGTCAGAAGATTTCCTTCCATGGTTGAAGCAAAACCGCATTGCGGGCTCAGGGCCAGCCGCTCCAGCGGAACATAAGTTGCGGCCTGCTGGATCCTCCGCATCAACGCGTCGCCGCTCTCCAGTTGCGGACGCTTGCTGCTGATCAGCCCCAGCACCACGCTCTTGCCCGTAGGGACAAAGCGCAGCGGCGCAAACGTGCCGGAGCGTTCATCGTCGTATTCCAGCAGGAAGCGGTCAACCTTGATGCCGCCAAAGAGCTTGTCGGCAATCGCGTCATAACCGCCTTCCGCATACCAGTGGCTCCGATTGTTGCCGCGGCAAAGATGCATGCCCAGCGTCACGCCCGGACGGCGGGCCGCATCCAGCACCGCATTGTCCGCGCGAATGGATTCATCCAGCAGATCGCTGGGTTCCACCTGCATCTCTTTGCGTATCCACTCGCGCCATTTCGGGTCGATGTAATAGCTGTAGCGCGGCGCGTCAATCTGGATATAGTTCACGCCTTCGCGTGAAAGCTGTGCCAGCTCCGCTTTCATCACGTCAACAATCGCCCATAGCAGTTCAGAATGGTCTTTATAAACTCTGTCCGTTACGCCGCGCTTAAAAGAGATTGCGGGAAACTGCGTCACGCTGGGCAGGGTCATCTTGATCGGCCCCGGGCTGTGCTGCAGCAGAAAGCTCAGCTCGTGTCCAGTCAGCCGACGAATCTGCTGAAGCTTTGCCGTAACCACGCCCGCCACGCGGCTTACATTGGTGTCTTCGTGGCTTCCCTGCCGCGCATGGCCGTCTCCCTTTGCCGGGAGAACATCCAATTCTGAATGCCACGATCGCGGGGTGGCATCGGCCAGGTCAAACCCTGCCACGGCCTCGGTAAAGTCGCTCATGAAGTTGCGGCGACGCGTTTCCCCGTCAGTAAATACTTGAAAACCAAGTTCTTTCTGGCGTGAAATGACCCGCTTGATGTGAGCATCTTCGAGCGCGCGCACGTGCTCCGGATCGGCATGGAACTGGCTCCGCGCTTCCAGCAACTCCGCCGGCCTGAGAAAGCTTCCTATGTGCTCTGCACGAACTGAAATCGACATGAAGGACAGCAAGCAGCGTGGATTCGAGTTCACGCTGGTAGTTCGAACCATCCTACAGCAATGGGACGAAGGTACCAAATCAAGACCGATGGCTGCTTTTCTGCCGCGCCAACCCCTCCCCCTCCCTCCACCATCCCAGACTGGCGTGGACTTGCGAGGAGTGTATCCCAAGGCATCCCAGATTGGCGCAGACTTTGAGGTAATGATGTCGGCCGACGAAAGCACCAAAAAGAGCAAGGGCAGCAATCCAAAGATAGTAAGTTGGAGACAACAATCCGAGGCGTAATGATTTCAAGACTCTCGGAAGCAACAAAAGGGCTACGCTAGCAATTGCAGCGGCTCCACTGACTGCCGCCAATATCCAGATGTGCCCGGGCAGGAACACTTGAGCTGCGGTGACCGAAAACTTTCTCCACACCGTCTGTAACCACGAAAAACTGACCAAAATAACAAAGGCAATAGCGCTGCTAAAGCGGTTCTAGGATTGCTGTATCCCGAATCACCAATCTCTATCCTGATGAAGGTGCCATCCTGAGAGGCTGTGACTTTTTCAGTTTTGCAGTAAGGGAATGGGCGAAGCGCAGTCGTGCTGGATGAGATCAGCT
>DAHUXR010000086.1 GCA_027307045.1 Acidobacteriaceae bacterium | reverse complement strand
CGGCGCGCGCCTTGGGCTTCAGCTCCTCAATCACCTTGGTCGGCGCCCAGCGGTTACTCTCAATTTCCTGGTAGTAGCGCTTCTCATTGGGGTAAATATGCTCATCCATGAAAGCGCGCAAGCGCTGCTGCAACGATTTGACTTTGTCGGTGTAATCAAAATTCATATTGGCGGTCCTTAAGCGCGGCTTGGGCTTCTATAAGGCTAGTCGATTAACAGTGATTCATCAAATGAATCATTGGAATAGTGTAAAATTTGTGGCGTGCATCTGAGCCAGGTCGATCTTAACCTGTTTGTTGTGCTGGAGGCCATCTACCGCGAAGGCAATCTCACGCGCGCGGGCCGACAGCTCAAGCTCACGCAGCCGGCCATGAGCCACGCGCTCAAGCGGCTGCGCGAACTGTTGCAGGACCCGCTTTTTATCCGCGAAGGCGCCAACATGGTGCCGACTCCTTTCAGCCGCAACATGATTAATGAAGTGCGGCAGGCGCTGCAGATCCTGGAAGTAAATCTTTATGAGAACCGCAATTTTGATCCGGCGCATACGCGGCGTAATTTTCAGATCGGCTTCTGGGAGTTGATGGAATCCACCATTCTGCCTCCGCTGGCAAAAGTTCTGGCCCGGGCCGCTCCGGAAATATCCATTACCACGCTGCGCGTCAAGCGCCGTGAGATTGAGCAGGAACTGGCGAGCGGAACTTTGGATCTTGTTCTGGATATTCCCATCACCATCAGCGATAACATTCGCCAGCAACCGCTGTTTTCCGATCGTGTAGTCGTAATGGCGCGCAAAGGACATCCTGCAATCGGGCGAGAGCTTGATCTTGATACATATCTCAGGCAGGACCATGTTCTTGTATCTTCGCGGCGCCTCGGTCCCAGCCTGGTAGATACGGAACTGAATCGCTCGGGACGCAAGCGCCGTATCGTTTTGCGCTGTCAGCATTATTTTGCCGCGTGCCGCGTTGTGCGCGAAACTGACATGCTGCTGACCATCCCGGAACATTATGCGCAGATGCTCAACACTGGGTTTGATCACCGGCTGTATCCATTTCCGTTGAAGAGCCTGCAACAGCTTGAGATTCATATGTACTGGCATGAGAGCGCGGAAAACGATCCGCCAAACCGCTGGTTGCGAGAGCAGATCAAGAAGGTTGTGGACGAAACATTCTCAGCGCCTGGGCCTGAATTGCGAATTCGCGCGCGCAAGGTTGAAAAAATCCGGTCCAGGCCGAAACTCATCAGGAGAACCCAATGAAAGCAGCAGTCCTGCACGAATTAAAGAAGCCATTCGTGATTGAGGAAGTTGAACGTCCCAAGCACAGCGACGGTGAAGTCCTGATCAAGGTGGAGGCCTGCGGCGTCTGCCATTCTGATCTGCATGTTGCCGAGGGCGACTGGAAACAATTCGGCGGGATCACCAAGCTGCCGCTCATCGTTGGGCATGAAGTTGCGGGAAAGGTAGTTGAAGTCGGCCCCGGGGTAAGTGTACTGAAAACCGGCGACCGCGTCGGTGTGCCGTGGATTTTCTGGACCTGCGGTGAATGCGAGTTCTGCCGTGAAGGTAATGAGAACCTGTGCGTGAAACAGAAAATTACCGGCGTGACAGTCAATGGCGGCTACGCGGAGTACATCAAAGCGCCGGCCACCCACGCGACGAAAATTCCGGACGCAGTTTCATCCGTGCAGGCCGCTCCGCTATTCTGTGCCGGAGTTACGGTGTATCGCGCCATCATGCAGGCCAAGCCCCAGCGCGGGCAAAGGCTGGCCGTTTTCGGCGTTGGCGGCCTTGGACATCTGGCTATTCAGATCGGTGTGCATCTCGGGCTTGAAGTTTCGGCGGTTGATGTCGCCGATGACAAACTGGCGTTGGCTAAGTCTCTCGGTGCAGCTAACACCTTTAACGCGGCCAGTTCTAATGTCGTAAAAGAAATGCGCCGTCGCGGCAGCGCTCACATTGTGCTGGTCACGTCAGGCTCCAAGGCCGCGTATGACACGGCGTTTTACTGCGTGCGTCCCACCGGGACTCTGCTTGCCGTGGGCCTGCCGGCCGATGAAATCTCTTTTCCTGCCATCATGATGGCCGCGGGAGAAGTCAACATCAAAGCTTCAGCTGTCGGCACGCGTAAAGATCTGGAGCACGTCCTGGCGCTGGCGGCCCAGGGCAAATTGCACTGCCAGGTGGCGACGCGTCCGCTAAATGATGCCAATGCTGTGTTTGAAGAGATGCGTGCTGGAACGATCGCCGGGCGCGTGGTGCTGGCGATGTAGCGTGGTACCACGCTTCCGGCGCTGCGTGATCGCGATACTCTCCCCCAGCCCCAACTCGACCCAATGTTGGGGTTCAAAAAAACAGAAATAGTCCTTTCCTCTTTCGGGAATAAAGAGTCAATCAAGGACGTTTTTCTCTTGATGGCAGCTTGTTTTTTACGGAGGATAAATTTGTGTTCTGGCGTCCCTTTAGGGCACGCTGAGTAATTTTGCTCAGCGGACCACCGGAGCACGAAAGGATGAAATATGTTGTCAAAGAAAATGGCAATTCAGATCATCAAACTCGCCTTTTGCGTAGCAACAGTTGTCGTTGTATGGGCGCGTCCGTCAGCATTATTTGCTGACCAAGGTTCTGCTCAAGGTACTGCTAACAGTTGCACTCACCCTTGCTTCAGGAACGGCAATGTAGTTTGCAACTGTTTCTAAAAATCCAACGGATCAATGCCAATCTTCGACTAGTGGCTCAGTTTAAAAAACTGAGCCACTACCCAATCTTGGTTGAATCTCATCCTTTCACAGACAACGTGAGGATAGGCGGGCTCGTCTGTTATCAGCCCTTTGAGAACAGAGTTTCGAGGGCCGTGGATCGCGTAAAAAAGGAGGGCAATCTTTTTAAAAAGTCTTTGCGCTGCAATTCCAGATTCTCTTAACGATCCGGACGGATGTGCCACACTGGCGTAGCCTATCTATCCATTGTTTAAGTGAATTCCTGTTGACACTTCCATCAAATGAGTGATATGTTAAGTTGTTTATTTTCATGTATTTATATCAATTATGGCTGAGGCAGGGAACAGGCTGAAAAAGAAGGGGCTTGTGACAGTGATTGCCGGGGTGGAGCGGGGTACCCCCTCGGGAGATCAGGTCATCGGGATCGGAAAATCTGAACCAATTACAGAGAATAAGAGAACGAAAGATAGTTTCGAGGGAAGATAGGAATGAGAGAAGCGGTTGTAGTTACAAGCTCGCGCACGGCGCTGGCAAAATCATTTCGCGGATCGTTCAACGCAACGCGTCCCGACGATCTGGCGGCACACTGCATACAGGATGTGCTGCGCAAAACACCCAAACTCGATCCCGGCGAAATTGAAGATGTGATATTGGGCTGCGGACAGCCGCACGGCCCGCAGGGCCACAACGTGGCGCGTGTTGCTGCCATGCTGGCAGGCCTTCCGCCGTCAGTGGCGGGGGCCACCGTGAATCGCTTTTGCTCATCGGGCTTGCAGGCCATTGCCATGGCGGCGCACCAGATCATGCATGAAGGCGTGGACGCGGCCATCGGCGGCGGGGTTGAGAGCATCAGTATGGCCGTCCGCGACAGCAGTCCAAATCCTCTGTTGCAATCAACCATGCCCGGAATTTACATGGTGATGGGCGATACCGCTGAAGTTGTGGCCAAGCGCTACAAAGTCAGCCGCCAGGTCCAGGATGAATATTCTCTGCTGAGCCAACAGCGCACCGCGCGCGCCCAGCAGGAAGGTTTTTTCAAGAAAGAAATTGCGCCTATCAAGGTAACCAAGTCTGTATTGGACAAGAAGACGAATGAAGTGATGGGCAAGGAAGAAGTGGTTGCCGACAAGGACGAATGCAACCGCCCCGACACCACGCTCGAAGGTCTGCTGGCGCTCAAGCCGCATTTTGATCCGACGAGCGGCCAGGGTTCCGTGACGGCGGGCAATTCGTCGCAACTTTCTGACGGCGCTTCCGCCACGCTGCTGATGTCGCGCGAGCGGGCAGACCAGCTCGGCATAGCTTATCAACTGGTTTTTCGCGGCTTCCAGGTGGCCGGCTGCAATGCCGACGAAATGGGAATCGGCCCAATCTTCGCCGTGCCCAAGCTGCTCAAGCGCGCAGGATTAAAGTTGGACGACATCGACATCTGGGAACTGAACGAAGCTTTTGCCGTGCAGGTTGTGTATTGCTTCCATCATCTCGGCATCGATCCCGAGAAGCTGAACGTGAATGGCGGTTCCATTGCCATCGGCCATCCCTTTGGCATGACTGGCTCGCGCATGGTGGGCACCATGGCCAATGAGATGGAGCGGCGCAAGCATCGTTATGGCGTGGTGACGATGTGCGTTGGCGGTGGACAGGGTGCGGCCGGGCTCTTTGAGCGGGCCAGTTGATTCTGTCGCTTCGCCCCAAACCGCTTGTGATCGAGGATCGTGGCAAAAGTGCTTCGGTCCTTAGGCAAGTAGCTCGCCGCGCGAGTCGGGCTCGCTGCTATATCGACAAACCTGGCGTAGAGACGTAGCATGCTACGTCTCTGGAGCAAAGGCGCGAAAAATCCAAAGGCCCCAAATTGAAGGGAGCTCCACGATGGCTACCACAACCACTTCCCGCGCGACGCGAAAGGGCTGCGCTTTTCTGCTGGAAGAAACACCGGCGGAGGAAATTTTTACCCGCGAGCGCCTGAGTGAAGAGCACATCGCCATAGAGCGAACGGTGGAAGAGTTCTGGGCGAATGAGGTTGAGCCGAACCTGCCGGCCATTCGCCAGAAAAAACCTGGCGTCGCGCTGGAGATAATGAGAAAGTCAGCCAAGCTTGGATTGCTCGGCATCTCTGTCCCGGAAAAATTTGGCGGCATGGAAATGGACCTGCCTTCAGTGATGGTGGTGGCTGAAGTGATGGGACGCGACGCATCTTATGCCGGATGGCACTCCGCACATACCGGCATTGGATCACTCCCAATTCTGTTCTTTGGCTCTGAACAGCAAAAAGAAAAATATCTTCCGCGATTGGTCAGCGGCGAGCTTCTGGCCGCGTATGCGCTCACTGAGCCTCTTGCTGGCTCCGACGCGCTGGCTGCGCGCACTCGCGCCGATCTTAGTGCTGACGGCAAGCATTACATCCTGAACGGGCAAAAGATGTGGATCACCAACGGCGGCGCAGCGGACGTGTTCATCGTATTCGCCAAGGTGGGCGGAGAGAAGTTCACGGCATTCATTGTGGAGCGCGCGTTTGGCGGCCTGACCAGCGGCGCGGAAGAACACAAGATGGGCATCCAGGGCAGTTCCACCACCGCCATCTATTTTGACAACGTGAAAGTGCCGGTAGAGAACGTGCTGGGCGAAATTGGCCGCGGGCACGTGATTGCTTTCAATATCCTCAATATCGGGCGGCTCAAACTTGGACCCGCCGTGATGGGAGCGGCCAAAAGCATTCTTGCAACAAGTATTAAATACACCAAGCAGCGTAAGGCGTTTGGCGTTGCCATTGCCAGCTTCGGCGCCATGCAGCACAAGATGGCGGAGATGGCGATCAGGATTTTTGCTACTGAATCCATGGCATGGCGCGTAGTGGGGCTGATTCAGGCGCAGTTGAGCGGCGCGGAACACGGCGCTGCTGATTCAGCGAAAGTAGAATTGAAGGCCGCGGAGGAATATGCTGCGGAATGTTCCATGGTAAAAGTCTTTGCCGCGGAGATGCTGGATTTCGTCGCTGATGAGGGTGTACAGATTCACGGCGGATATGGTTTCCACCAGGACTATGCCGTGGAGCGCTACTATCGTGACGCGCGCATCAACCGTCTTTTTGAAGGCACCAGCGAAATCAACCGTCTGGTGATTTCTGGAATGCCGTTAAAACGTGCAGCGCGTGGTCTTCTGCCATTGCTGGTGGCTGCCCAGAAAGAGTTGGCCAACGACGGACAAGTGGAGGCAATCTCTGATCCGGAAATGCGCCTGGTCCAAAATGCAAAAATGATTGCATTGTTCACGCTGGGCGTTGCACACCAGAAACATGGCGCGGAACTGGAGAAACATCAGGAAGTCGTGATGAGCCTTTCCGACCTCTTCATGGAAACCTTTGCCATGGAATCCACGCTGTTGCGTTGCAGGAATCTTGCCGCTAGTGGCAACAGCACCGCCAAGGATATCTGCCAGGTTTTTCTTCGCGATGCCATCAGCAGAATGCAGGCAGCCTCGCAGAATGTGCTGAGCGCCTGCTCCGGTAGCGATCTGGATCGCCACATGAGCAGGCTGAAGTCGCTAGCCGATTATCAACCGGTGAACGCAATCGCTCTTCGCCGCAACATCGCGGAGCGGCTTCTGGGCAGTGAACGCTACATTTTCTGACCTGCGATTCGCCCAGCGCCAATCGCCGCAGCGGGATGATTGAGTTATTTTGCCTTTTGCGCGGCAACCTGCTTTGCGTGTGCGACAAGCGCATCAAAGCCTGGATCGCCACGAACCCGCCTGATCAATCCGGTAAGAACGTTCTTAGTATTGGCGTCTACGAGAAGGGCGAATGAGGTTGCGGGCGTGGAACACAAGACCGCCAAATAAAGGTTTGGGCCAAGGTAAGTTCAATCAAAATAGAGACTTAGTGGCTTGGTTACGTTGCTCCATTCGTTGCCGGCCGTCCACAAAATACCTTAATTTAAACTAAGGTACATGCCCCCGCCCTTTGCTTGCAGTGCCCTTGCGGCAATTGACGCTCTTTTTAACTCAAAGTAGTTTCTAGATTATCTCCCCACAGGCTTTTGACAGCTTTCTCTTTACAAATTGTAGTCAACGATTTCGGCTCGACGAAACGCAAGGAGAGAATCTGGTGCGTATCAGCAAATCTCAGCGCGGGTTTAGCTTGACCGAGCTTCTGGTCACGGTGGCAATCCTTATGACTGGCGGAGCCGTGGCAATCATGAACGTTTCCAGCGCGGTGCGGAGTTCCCATGTGGAAACCGCTTACCAGAACACATTGGACCAACTGCGTTTTGCGCGTCAGGTGGCCATTGATAAGCGGACAGTTTGCCGCGTGGATTTCACCGCTCCCGGCACAATAACGGTCACCCAGGCATTTGCCGACGGTACTCCGGTGCAGACGGAAACAATCACTTTGCCCGCGGATGTCCAGTACACAATTGTTGCAGGAACGCCTACCCCGCCCGCGCGTACGCCTGACAACATCGGCACAGGCAGGACTGCGATTGACTTTGACCAGGTGAAGGCCGGAGGAGGAACGACAATTTTCTTCCAGCCTGATGGATCCGCATTGGATGCTTTCGGCCTGGCGAATGACGGTGTTGTCTATGTCGCTCGTCCAGGCGATTTAGCCACCGCCCGTGCGATTACGCTGCTGGGCACAACCGGCCGCATTCGGGGCTGGAGACTTGGACCGAAAGCCGGTGGAGGTTTGATATGGGAGTAAAACGCAAAGCCCGTCAACAGCGCGGCTTTACGCTGATGGAAGCAATGGTTGCCGCCATCGTGCTGGCCACCGGACTGCTGAGCGTGCTCTCTCTGTTCGCGTATTCGCTGGGCAATCTTCAAATGTCGCAAGAAGACCTGATTGCCCGGGCGAAGGCCAAAGAAGGACTGGAAAGCGTTTTCAGCGCGCGTGATTCATCGCAGATTGACTTCAGCCAGATCAATAACAAGGCAAATGGCGGCATATTCCTGGATGATTTTGCTCCGATCTACGATCCACCGGGAGCCGATGGGATCGCCAACACCGACGATGACAGCAACAGCGCCAACTCGCAGCTCGACGCAATCGTGCTTCCTGGCCCGGACGGCATCCTGGGGACGCTGGATGATATTCGCCAGCCGTTGACAAACTTCCAGCGCCGCATCACCTTGTCCCCGGTCTTTCTCACCGGGACAACCACGGTGAATAACAACTTGCGTCTTATCACCGTTACGGTGAAGTACACGGTCCCACAATACGGAACCAGGCAGTACCAGATCAACGCTTATATCTCCAAGTACCGTTAGGAAGCAGATCTATGAGCAAAATAAGAAAAGGCCAACAAGGTTTGTCGCTGATGGAAGCGCTCGTGGCGATGCTGGTGGCAAGCATCGTCCTTGCCGCCGGAAGCACCCTGGTTATCAAGGCGCTCCAGATCACTGATCTGGTCATGGTGCGCGCTGAAATGCAGCAAGACGGCCGCGCGGCAATCAACAGCATCCTGAAAGACCTCAGCTTGTCGGGAACTGGAATGCCCATCGGCGGTGTTCAGCTGCCCACCGGCACGGGCTCCACGAAATCGCTATTCGCTTGTTCGGGAGGAGTTTGCTTCCTCAGGAACCACTTCTTCCCGGGGAACCACATGTATCCCGTGCTGCCCGATCCGAATGACGGCAACGTTCAGCAGGGCACGCCGGACGCCCTCACAATGGTTTATCTCGATCGCACGGTGAATTTGGGCACCTCAACCTCCATCAATGCTTCGGGCTCGCAAATTGATCTCGCGAACGTTGCGGGAGTCAATATTGGCGACCTGATTATTCTAAGCAACGTGCATGGCAGCGCCATTGGCATGGTTACCAATGTGCTCGCCAACAGCAACTCTCTGGTATTCGCCAACTCTGATCCGCTCAACATCAACCAGCCCAGCGCTGCCAATGGAAATATTGCCGCGCTGCAGGACCCAGGTCCGGGGAACAAGTATCCCGTAACAACAGCTGCCCGAATTCTTGTGATCAGTTATTACCTGCAGCAAAGCCCGGGCCCGGACGGCACGTTTGGAAATGACGACGATAACTGGCAACTCATGCGACAGGTGAACGGCCAGCAGCCGGTCCCTGTGATGGATGGCGTGGAAAATCTGCAAGTTACGTATGACGTGTATGACGATACGGCAAACAATTCGTCGAGCACATTGGTCACAAACACCAAGACCGCAAATGGAACGCCGGGGCTCATTCGAAAAGTGAATGTGGTGTTGAATGCGCGTTCAACGCGCAAGGCGGGACCAACGAAATCTTTGATTCATCTTACTTTGGCCGCAGCTGTAAGTCCGCGGAATTTGAGTTTCCGCGACCGGTACAAGTGAGTTCTTCACAGTCAGGAGCAGGTATGGTGATGTCTGGAAAAACTCGTGAAAAAGGCTTTGCTTTGATTGGCGTGCTGCTGTTTCTCGTCCTGCTTTCAGCCATGGCGATCACGCTGTCTTACACAGTGCGGACAGAAAAGCGCATCGGCGGTTCTGACCAGGAAGGCAATCTGGCCTATTATGACGCTGAAGCCGGCATGGAAAAAATGACGGCGGACCTGGGCGCGCTGTATGAGAAAACCAAGTCGCCCTCAGCGCCCACGATCAAAGCTCTGGGCAATGACCAGCCGAATTTGCCCGGCATATCAAGCTACAACTATATCTTCAACGTCGCGCAAAATCCTGATGGAAGCCCAACCAGCCACGTGCAGACCATCAGCGCGGGCGACTTTGCCGGCCTTTCCGCACAGATCATCCCTATCAATCTGGATGTGACCGCAACCCGCATCAGCGGCGCCCAGGCCCACATGACGCGCGACGTTGAAGTGGCGCAGATTCCGGTATTTCAGTTTGGCGTTTTTTCAGATAGTGACCTGAATTTTTTTGCCGGACCGAATTTCGACTTTGGCGGCCGCGTCCATACCAACGGCGACCTTTATCTGGCGGAAGGAAACGGCGCGACGCTTACCTTCCATGACAAGATCACTGCCCATGGAGAAATTATCCGGGCAACGTTGGTGAATGGATTTCCCACGAGCGGGAACTATACCGGAACCGTCGACTTGCCAACGAATCAGGGTGGATGCCCGCCCCCAACCTCGTGCCGTCCTCTCGCATTAACGGAAGGCAGTCTGGTAGGCGGCAAAGGAAGCGCTCAGTCGTTCAACGGCGCCTGGGATTCTACGATCCAGAACCCGTTTTACCCGACGACACTCGCGCGCCACGCTACACAGTTGACATTGCCGTTTGTCAATGATGGCCCACCGATTGAAATTATCCGCGAACCGCTGCCTGGTGAAGATCCAACTGGCAACCTGGGTTCGTCCCGCTTGTACACGCAGGCACAGATCAGGGTCCTATTCGCTGATACGGCTGCAGACCTGCCGGGTGGAGCACAGACTGGGGACCAGTCGCTCGATTTACCCGGCTGCTTCGCGTCAGGCTGCGTTGGCGCCGCCAGTGAGACTATAGATCCCCTCTGGAAACGGCCTCCCGGTACCACCGGCGACTGGTCTATTCTGGGCGGCTGGGTTCGCGTGGAATTTCGCAAGGCCGATGGCACCTATCAAAATGTCACCCAGGAATGGCTCGATCTTGGCTTTTCGCGCGGCCTGCAGACGCCTGATTCCGAACATGGGCGGCCGAACAGCGTTAACACCAATGCGATTATGATCCTGCAGCAGCAGAGGGATTCCGCTACACGCGGAACTGCGATCGCGGCAGGTTCCTCGAAATACTGGTGGATGCCATTGAATTTTTATGACGCTCGCGAAGGCGAGCGCCGTGAGAATGCCTTGACCGGAACCACCTGCTCCGTGGGTGGCATCATGACGGCTACTGAAATAGACGTACTGAATCTTAAGAGGTGGCTGCAAGGCGTCATAGGGACCAACGGTAAGAACGTGGAATCTACGAGCCAGAACGGCTACATCCTGTACTACTCCGACCATCGCGGCATGCTGGCTGATCCTGATCCCACGGCAACTATTACGGTCAAGCATGGCGATTTTGGCTACGAGGACTTCGTCAACCCGAGCAGCAGCACGGGTGCTTCTAACGGTGTACTGGATGGCGGCGAAGATGTGAATGGCGATGGCAAGCTGCAGACTTACGGCGCAGGCAATCTCGGCAATGCGTTTGCGGTATCGAATGGCGATCCAACCGCATCGCTGATTTGCTCGAGCGTTGGCCGCATGAATCATGTGAGCGGCGCTCGCCACGCAATTGTGATTGAAAACGGCTCGCTGGGTAACCTTCCCATCAACTTCTCCGCTGGCACCGGCGGATTCACCGTGGCCAGCGAAGAGCCTGCTTACATTCTGGGCAACTACAACGCGAACGATTCCTCCCCTATACCGCCGGTGGGAACCCAGATTTCTCTCGGTGATCCACACGCTTCATCGGCGGTAATCGCCGATACTGTTACCCTGCTTTCTAAGAATTGGAACAATGAGCAGAGCATGTTCAATCCGCGCGCGGCTGCAGTCTCCTCAGGCAGCGCAACATGTCCTGGCACAAGCGCGGGCCTTGCCAGCGCTGCCGGCAACGGAGCGGGCAGAAAAGCATGCACAACCTGGTACAGAGTCGCCATCGCTTCCGGCAAAAGCATTCCATTTGCACAGCCTTCAGGGACCCGCCAGGACTTTGGAACTGATGGCGGCGTCCATAACTTCCTGCGCTATCTGGAAGACTGGGGCGGGGCCAAATTGATTTACGAGGGATCTCTGGTGAGCCTCTATTCCGCACAATATGGGGTGGGAACGTTCAAATGCTGCAACATGGTCTATAGCCCGCCGGATCGTCACTACGAATTCGACACTGACTTCACCGATCCCAGCAAGATGCCTCCGGGAACGCCGCGATTTGTGGACGTGGTGAACGTTGACATGGTGCAGGACCTGAAGCCGCGGTAACCACGGAAGCGCTACTTCAATCCCACTGAGAAATGCGTGTGGCCATAAGTGCCGGTCATTTTGATCGGCACTTCCGCCCCTGCGCCTTTTTCCTTTTTCTTGTAAAACGGGTCAAGCACTTTCAGGAAGATTGATTTCGCTCCGGTGGAGGCCTGCGAAACGGTTGCCAGCATGCGCATTTTTCCTCGCATGTCTACACGCTTGGTGAGCAAGCTGTACGTGCATTTCATATCGGCTTCAGCGCCTGGGACCGCAAAAGAGACGGGTGAAAATTTCGCCACTCCATCTTTCATTACCACGTCTCCCTTCAGGTCAGTCAGCACGCGCTCAAAACCGTTTTCGTCGTCGTCCTGATCGTGATCCTTCTGTTTGTCTTTTTTTCCTTCAGCGCGTTCACTCAGCTGGTCAACATCCTTCTGCGTATTCGTGGACGTGAAGCGCGCATGGCCGATGCTGAAATTCCCGGTCAGGCGCACACGCTCTTTGAACGGCCGATGCTCGGCTGGAAGCACAGCGTGGGCTTGGAAAACAACCGGGCCAACAACAGGTGCGGTCTTGGCGTCAGAGAAGAGAAGTATCAGGTCCTGGATCTCGCCCTGGCCATGCGTTACGTCAAGAGTTACGGTCTTGGGTTTGCCGGAAACGCTGCCATGGGCCAGCAGATTGGTGCTGCCCAGCCGTGCCTCGAGCGAAGGCAGAACAAGATCGCCGTTTCTCATGTCAAGGCTGCCACGAAACTGCGTGCTCAGGTGAAACTGGTGACCGCTTTCTTTCACTTCAAAGTCCGGCGTGTCCGTCATTCCGGCCAAGTTTAACTTTTCCAGAGTTCCTGAGAATTCACCGCGCGAAGAGACAATTCCACCCAGAGCTTTGAAGACCCCCAGATCAGCCCGCGTTAACACGTATTTACCTGAAATTGCCGTGCCGCGCACCGACCCTTTTTCGTCTTTCCAGGGGCCGATGGAGCCTCCGGACTCCACTTCGCCCGGAGGAACGGGAAGATGGAGTGACACCTGAAATGGCACGGCATTCCGTCCTCCAATCTCGTGGAAAAGCGCATGATGAATCTGGAAGACGAGTTTGTTCTCTCCGGCGTGGCCCGTCGCTAGTTCAAGCACGGCGTTGTCCGCGCGCAGCTCTTCAATGATGGTCTGGTCGCTGCCTGAACTCGCTTGACTGTGCAGGTTTGCGCCCTCATGGGGAACCTGAATGCGCAGACCATCGGCAATGATCCTCCTGATCCTTCCCGGCTTGCTCAACAGCCCGGAAAACGTGCTTTCAATGGTCAGCTTGCGGATCGTAATAATCGGTTCCGGCTGCTTTTGTCCCACCGCGGGAACCTTCTCTCGAAACACAACGTCTTCAGCAATACATCCGGGAAAAGGAAAATACGTGCCGTGAAAGCCCCGCATCTCCACTTGCGCGGACGATGCCCGTTCCAGCCGTTTGATCATGGCTTCCCTGGTAAAAGGCCACTTGACTGCCATGATGGCGAGAAATATAACGGCGCAGATTGAAACAGCCAACAGGACCCAACGAAACCTTTGAGCAGGTGCTCTTGTGGCGGCGGTTTTTTCGGGAACTGCGACTTCTGTCGGCGGCATGGCTATCTAGTTGGATGCCGAATTTCGGGAGCATTGGAGCAGCGGCTCCGCTTTTTGGGAAAGGAGACAAAACTTACCGCTGATTTCCACGGATAACGGTGATTTGCACTAATCTGCCTCGCCACATTTCATTCTTCCGCAACCTTCCTGAAGAAGCGTGGACTCGCACCGGCGCGGCCAGCGGCAATCCGTTCACGGTGAGGGTCTGCGCGTACATTGTGGCCGGGCACACGGCACATCATGCAGCGGTGTTGAGGGAGAAGCAGGCCGTTGCCGTGCAGACTGGACTGGGCATTACCGCAGAACAAGTGCCGGCGGCTGTCCGTGCCAAAAAACTGGCTTGGCCAGCAGGCCTTTCCGAGCAAGTACAGTTGGTCAAGGATTCTTTGCGCTCGAACCAGATGCTTGGCGTGGATGAAGTCGCCAGCCGCTTCGTTCGTGCCCGGCGGGCTCGCGTGCAGGAGATTTTGGAAACCCTGGCCGCACTCGGTCAAATCCGCCGGGTGAATGATCGCTTCGTTATCTGACTAGCCGCAGCAGGCGTTAGCCCGCGGCCGCTGCGCTGCCTTACGCGCCTGCTCAGGCATTTCCCTGAGTCCATGCCGCAAGCAAACCGATTCCTTGGCTTTCCGTCAGCGAAAGTTGTATGCTCAATGCAATTTTTAGGGGGCTTTCGGGCCCTCAAGTTGTGCCCATGTCGTTGCAAAAATCGAATACTCAGCGTGCCCTTGAGGTCACGCCTTTGCCTGTTACGGAAACAGCAGAGCAGGCGCTCGTTCAGCACAGGCATGTGCTGGAGACCTTGCTGGAGAGCACCGGGGATTTCATTTACATGAAAGACCGCGAAGGCCGATATGTGTTCGTCAATCCGGCGGCCGCGAAATCAGTGGGCAAGAGCGCAGAAGAGATCATCGGCAAAGATGACCGGAACCTTTTTCCTGAAGAGCATGCCCGGCACATCATGGAAAAAGACCGTCAGATTATGGCGTCGGGAATTTCCGAGGTGTTTGAGGAAACCCGCGCTTACGCCGATGGTGTGCGGCATCTGCATTCCTCAAAAAATGTTTGCCGGGATTCCGCAGGCGCGGTGATTGGCATTGTGGGGATTTCCCGTGACATCACGGAACTCAAGCGCGCGGAAGAAGCCTTGAATTCCAGCGAATTGAATGCAGCCGGCGCCCGCATGGCCAACGCTCTGGCCCATGAGATTAACAATCCGCTGGCGGCGCTTACCAATGCGCTTTTTCTGCTGCGGCAGGGTGATGGGTCAGTGCCCTACGACGAGCTGCTTGGCTCCGCGCAGGAATCGCTTTGGCGTATCACCAAGATTACGCGCCAGATGATCGGTCTGTATAATCGCACCGCCGCTGCCCGGCATATCCAGGTGCAGGACGTTGTGAAAGATACGCTGGCGAATCTGGATTCGCGTATCAAGAAGAAGGGCATTCGCTGCGAAAGCAATCTCTCTCCATGCGAGTTTTATGGGATCGATGCGGACTTGCGCCAGCTAATTACCGCGCTCATGGAGAACGCGGTCGAAAAGGGCCGCAGCCTTGTCCGGATAAAACTTTACAGCCGGACTTCCGGCAGCAGCGACTCGCGGTCAGAATTCCGGCTCATCATTGCCGACGACGGGCCCGGCATTGCGCCGGAGCATCGCGACCGCATTTTTGAGCCGTTCTTTTCCACCAAGGCCGAGAAAGGCAGCGGCCTTGGGCTTTGGATGGCCCGCGGAATCGCCAATAAATACGGTGGCAAAATTCGCGTGCGCAGCAGGACCGTGGAAGGATCTTCCTGGACGTGCGTGGTTGTGACCATGCCAACCAGAAGAAAATTCGCAGCGGCAGACAAGTAAGGCTGCCGCTCCGTAAGTCTCGTGCAGAGTGCCGCCGCGAGCGCCCTGCGTCCTTTAGCTTTAGGCGTTAGCGGGCGCTGTTGGCGTGGACACCACTGACGCGCAAAACGCGCAGCGTCGCGCGGCAATGGGAATCTCGCTCAGGCATTCCGGGCACTTCTTGCTGGTTGGATCGGCCGGAATGGCGTTGCGCGCGGCGCGCGCCTTCCAGGCATTCATCGGCGCGATCATAAAGAAGTAAACCGCCGCCGCAACCAGCAGGAACGCGATCAGCGCGTTCAGGAAGATGCCATAAGAAATCACTGCGCCGTTGATGAAGAAGTTAAGCGCCGAAAAATCCGGCTTGCCCACAATGGCTGCAATCAGCGGCGTAAGAATGTTGGTGACAAACGCTGTGACAACCGCGCCGAACGCCGCGCCAATTACCACGGCCACGGCCAGGTCCAGTACGTTGCCCCGCATAATGAACTGCCGGAAACCTTTGAGCATGGATGCTCCTCTCTTTGACTGCGCCAGAATGATACAGCAAACGGGCCGCAGCCATCATGAGATCTGATGCCGGATTGCCGGTTCGCGTCATTTATAATCGAGCGTTTACACCTACGAGGTTCAGCCACACAGTGTCCTTTGAAGATAGCGTTTACCAGTTGCGGCAGCAGAAGCTGCGCGATATTGAAGCCCTGGGCCAGCAGGCGTACCCGCACAAGTTCGCTTTTACACGCACCGTGCCGCAGGTTCTGGCCGAATTTGGCCACAACACCGCGGAAGAGCTGGAAAAAAGCCGCGTCAACGTGAAAGTCGCGGGACGTATCATCTCGATTCGTCTCCAAGGCAAGGCCGGTTTTGCCCATCTGCAACAGGGCGGCAAGCGGTTGCAGATCTACGTAAAGCTCGACTTTGTGGGTGAAAAAGGTTTCGCCCTGTACAAGCTGCTCGATCTGGGCGACCACATTGGCGTGAGCGGCTACCTGTTCCGCACCCGCACCGGCGAACTGACGATCCACGCGGAAGACATCACGTTCCTGGCCAAGGATTTTCTGCCTCTGCCGGAAAAGTGGCATGGCCTGAGCGACGTTGAGCTGCGTTATCGCCAACGCTACGTTGATATGGTGATGAACCAGGATGTGCGCGAAGTCTTTGTCAAGCGCAGCAAAGTGGTGCAGTCCATCCGGCGCTTTCTGGATGCGCGTGATTTTGTTGAAGTGGAAACGCCGATGATGCAGCCCATCGCCGGCGGCGCAACGGCGCGCCCGTTTGTTACGCACCACAACACGCTCGATGTCGATCTCTTCCTGCGCATTGCACCTGAGCTTTACCTCAAGCGGCTGGTGGTGGGCGGGCTGGAGCGCGTTTACGAAATCAATCGCAACTTCCGCAATGAGGGAATCTCAACGCAGCACAACCCTGAGTTCACCATGCTGGAGTTTTACCAGGCCTATGCCGACTATCACGACATGATGCAGCTCACTGAAGACATGCTGAAACAAGTCGCGTTGGATGTGAACGGCACAACCAAGGCCACGTTCGACGGCAAAGAGTTTGATTTTGCCGACTGGCAGCGCCTCTCCATGCGCGAGGCGATCATCAAATACTGGCCGGAAAGCGCCGCGCCCAAGCCTGAAATCGCCCACTTCGCCACGCATGATTCTGTCGCTGCTTTGGTGAAGCGCCTGAACGCCAGCCACACGCCGCACATGCCTTACGATCCTAAAGAGCCTGCGGGCAAAACGATTGCAGCGATGTTTGAGCACGTGGCCGAGCATCACCTGATCCAGCCGACGATCCTGTATGACTTCCCTGTCGCGATCTCTCCCTTGTCGAAGAACAAGCGTGACGAAACCGATTGGGTGGAGCGCTTTGAGGTATTCATCGGCGGCCTTGAGATTGGCAACGCCTTCAGCGAGCTCAACGATCCGGAAGAGCAGCGCCGCCGCTTTGAGCAACAGCTAAAAGAAAAAGAACGTGGCGACGAAGAAGCCCACGCCATGGATGAAGACTATATCCGCGCGCTTTCTTACGGCCTGCCGCCGACCGGAGGCGAAGGCATCGGCATTGACCGGCTCACCATGCTGCTGACCGATTCGCGGTCGATTCGCGACGTGATCTTGTTCCCATTGTTGCGCAAGCAGCAGGAGCAAGCGGAAGAAGCCGAAGGCGAGAAGCCGAAAGAAGAATAGCCCCAAAATCCTGAAACACAGAGGAACGGAGTAAGCGGAGGAGATAAGACTCCCCTCAATCTTACGGCTCTTCAAAATTTCGGCGATATTTGACACTTTGGGCAATTCTGGCAATCCATTCAACGTTCCTCCGTTACCTCCTTTCCTCCGTGTTTCAAGGTTTTTTTGAAAGTACGTTTAAAATAGACAACAATGCCAACCGGCTCTGAAATTCGCGAGAAATTCCTGCGCTTCTTTGAAAGCAAAGGCCACAAGCGCGTGCACTCATCGTCACTGGCGCCCGCCAACGATCCCACGCTGCTCTTCACCAACGCGGGCATGAACCAGTTCAAGGACGTCTTTCTGGGACTGGAGAAGCGCGACTATAACAAAGCCGCCACGTCACAGAAGTGTGTCCGCGCCGGCGGCAAGCACAATGATCTTGAGAACGTGGGCTTTACCAAGCGCCACCACACGTTCTTTGAGATGCTGGGCAATTTCAGCTTTGGCAGCTACTTCAAGGCTGAAGCGATCTCTTATGCGTGGGAGTTGGTCACGGCTTCTGAATGGTACGGCATTTCCCGAGACAATCTTTACGTGACCATCTTCAAGGGTGAGCAGGGCATCCCGCGCGATGACGACGCGGAAAAGCACTGGCGCGCCGTGGGCGTTCCCAAAGAACGCATTTTTGAAATGGGCATGAAGGACAACTTCTGGCAAATGGGCGATACCGGCCCTTGCGGCCCATGCAGTGAAATCCATTTTGACATGGGCCCGGCCGCGTCCGACGAAGGCCATGCTGATTGCATGTTTCCCTGCGATTGCGGCCGCTACGTGGAAATCTGGAACCTGGTCTTCATGCAGTTTGACCGCGACAACACCGGCACGCTCAACCCGTTGCCGCGGCCTTCCATCGATACCGGAATGGGACTCGAGCGCGTCGCGTCTGTCCTGCAAGGCAAGATTTCCAATTACGATACTGACTTCTTCATGCCTCTGCTGGCGGCTGCCGCAAAGCTCACGGGCATCGATCTGGAAAAAGAACTGGCGGCGGAAAAGGGTTCGCGCTCAGCGGCCAGCCTGCGCGTGGTCGCCGATCATGCACGTGCCGTGACATTTCTGATTTCAGATGGGATTCTGCCTGCGAATGAAGGCCGTGGCTATGTGCTGCGCAAGATTCTGCGCCGCGGCATACGCCACGGACGCCTGCTGGGCGCCACCAAGCCGTTCATGCATGAGATGGTGAAGGCCGTCCGCGACCTGATGAAAGATGCTTACCCCGAACTGGTGGAGCAGGCGGAACATGTTTCCAAGATCGTTTTTGAAGAAGAGCGCCGCTTCGCCCACACGCTTGATGCCGGTCTGGCGCGTCTTGAAGCTGACCTAAAGACATTGCGCAAAGAAAAGGCTGACAGCCAGCGTGCCGCTCTCTCACGCGATCCTCTGGGCGAGCAGGGCATGTCTCGCGCGGAATTGGCGCAGCACCAGTATCAGAGCGCCCGCGAGCTGCGTTATCGCGGTGAAGACGCTTTCAAACTGTATGACACGTTTGGCCTTCCCTTTGATTTCATCATGGACACCTGCCGCGACGCGGGCATAAGCGTGGACGTGGAAGGTTTTGAGCGCGCCATGCAGGCCCAGCGCGAACGGGCAAAAGCCTCATGGAAAGGCGGATCAAAACAGACCGCCGCGCCTGTCTATCGCGACCTGAAGAAGACGGAGTTTGAAGGCTATCGCGCCACGCGGTCAAAAGGTAGTGAAGTTCTAGCCGTGGTGAAAGACGGCCAGGGTGTGAAGGCCCTGAATCCCGATGAAGAAGGCGAAGTCGTGCTGGATCACACGCCGTTCTATGCCGATTCAGGCGGGCAGGTAGGCGACATCGGAATACTTTACGACGAGACGCACTCCAGCATTGTGGCTGAAGTGAATGGATGCTATATGCCGGTGCAGGGCGTGCGCGCGCACCGCGCCGTGCTCAAGGCGCCGCTCGCCGTTGGCGATCACGTCAACACGGTCGTCGACGGCGCGCGTCGCGACGCCATTCGCCGCAA
>DAHUXR010000085.1 GCA_027307045.1 Acidobacteriaceae bacterium | reverse complement strand
CACGATCACGGGCACGCCCGCAACCGACCGCAGCCATTCCAGGTCATTCCAGTTGAATGACGGGTCAAACAACGCGTCATAAATGTTGCCGCGCTGCGTTTTGTGGCCTTGGGTTGCTTGACCAACGACTGGATCGGGCAGCCTCAATCCACGCACATGCACGCATTCCAATTCCTTGGGCAGCCCAAAAGCCAGTTGCCCATAGCGGTTGCCCAGCACCGGCGTATCCACAGTAAGGCATATGGCCTTGCAGCCTGACGCCACCGCGCGCTGCACCATGTCTTTTGTGAACTCCCGATCGCGCTGGACGTAAAGCTGAAACCAGATTGGGCGCTGCGTGTTGCGGGCAATCTCATGGATCGCCGTGGTGGTGAACGTGCTGATTACAAATCCCGCGCCTGCCGCGCTCGCCCCCCTCGCCGTGCCAATCTCGCCTTCAGCATGGTACAGCCGATGGTACGCCACCGGCGCCAGCAGAATAGGCGATTCAAACTCGCCGCCAAAAAGATTTATTCGAGTATCGATCTCTGAAACATCCACCAGCACCCGAGGCGAGAGTTGCAGGCGCTCAAAGGCCGCGCGATTTTCCCGCATGCTGATCTCGTCCGCGCCGCCGGAGCGCACATAGTCGTAAGCCATTTGGGAGAGACGCTTGCGGGCCAGCGGTTCAAACTGCGTAACGTCCGCCAGAGGCAGGCTGATTTCCGTGCGCCATGCCTGCTTCCCGGATGGGCTGTTTTTCTTTTTTGCTGAAGACACGTTTTGTCCTCTTGCCTTCCGATTTTTTTCCGCTAAAATTTTCACTAATTTATTGCGCGCTGTACCCGCCATCAATCGTCACCACACTGCCGGTCGTCCACGCTGACTCGTCGCTGGCCAGGAAGACCGCTGCGCTCGCTATCTCCGCAGGCCGGCCAAAGCGTCCCATCGGATGCAAGGCCACTCGCTGCTTGCGCGCGTTTTCATCGGTATTGAACTTCTCTACCATCTCCGTTGCCACAATGCCCGGTGCAATGCAGTTCACGCGGATATTCTCCGCGGCGTGGTCCAGCGCCATGGCCTTCGTCATGGCCATTACCGCGCCTTTCGATGCGGAATACGCCACACGGTTACGCGCTCCCACCATGCTCAGCACCGAGGCAATGTTGATTATCGATCCGCCGCCGTTTGAAGCCCGCATATGTGGCAGCACCGCGCGAGACATCAACCACAGGCCTTTCACATTAATGTCAAAGGTCTGATCAAAATCTTCTTCGCTGAGCGATTCCGCCGTTCCCGGCAACAGCACTGCCGCATTATTCACCAGGACGTTGATGCGCTTGAACTTGTCGATCGCCGCGCCCATCAGCTTCTGTACGTCGCCGGCGCTGCTCACATCGGCGCTAATCGCCAGGCACTCGCCGCCGATTTCTGCCGCGGCGCGGTCAAGCTTCTTTCTGTCCCGCCCGGCAATCACTACCTTTGCGCCTTCGCGCACAAACGCCAGGGCAATGGCTTTGCCGATGCCGCTGCCGCCGCCGGTGATGATGGCAACTTTACCGGTTAAACGCATGAGGCATTCTAAATCCACCACGATCCATCCCGCGATCTGGAGCTGTCCCCGCGCGTCGTTTGACCCTTTGTTTCCCGCTTCGCTAGACTGAAAGATCATCTGCCACGGTCGAAAGCGGCTGTGCCACATCAATCTCTATGGCCCAAAATATTCAAGTCACGCTCCCTGACGGAAGCAAAAAAGAAGTTCCCAGCGGCACCACGCCTCTTGATATCGCCCGCTCCATCAGCCCACGGCTGGCGGATGCGGCGCTGGTCGCGAAGGTAAGGCGTTCGGCTGGCGGCACTCAGCCTTTGGCCACAGAGTCCTCTGAAGAGTCCAAGGCGCCCAGCATGCATGCGCCCGCTGCCAAAGACGGCTGGCAGTTTGCCGACCTGAGCAAGCCGCTGGAAGAGGACGTCGACCTGCGCCTGCTCACTGACCGCGATCCTGACGCGCTGTATGTTTATCGCCACTCTTCCGCGCATCTGCTGGCGACCGCCGTTCTTGAACTTTTTCCTGAGACCAAGCTGGGTCACGGCCCGCCCACTGACACGGGATTCTTTTATGACTTCTTCCGTCCCACGCCTTTCACGCCGGAAGACCTGGAAAAGATCGAAAAGCGCATGGGCGAGGTGGCCGCGCGCGACGAAAAGTTTGAGCGTGAATTCATCCCGCGCAATGAAGGGCTGGCGCGCTTCCGCTCTGAAGGCGACTTCATGAAGGTCCACTTCATTGAACAGTTCACCAAGCAGGGCGAACCTATCTCCACGTATCGCAACGGCAAATTCGTGGATTTTTGCCGCGGGCCTCACGTGCCTTCCACCGGAAGGATCAAGGCCTTCAAGCTCACCAGCATCGCCGGCGCTTACTGGCTGGGCGACGAAAAAAATCCGCAGCTCCAGCGCATCTATGGCACGTCATTCTTCAACAAGAAAGACCTTGAGCAGCACCTGCATGCCATTGAAGAAGCTAAAAAGCGCGACCATCGTGTGCTGGGCAAGCAGCTTGATCTGTTCAGTATCCAGGAACTCGCCGGGCCGGGACTGATCTTCTGGCATCCCAAGGGCGGCATCATCCGCAAGGAAATGGAAGACTGGATGCGCGATGAATACCTCCGCCGCGGGTATTCACTGGTTTATACGCCGCATGTTTTTCGCGTGAACTTGTGGAAGACCAGCGGCCATGAAGGTCACTATGCACAGAACATGTTCACGCCCATGGAACTGGACGACGCGGAATATCGACTGAAGCCCATGAACTGTCCCGGACACATCCTGATTTATCAGGACGCTATGCGCTCCTACCGTGATTTGCCGCAACGTTATGGCGAGCTCGGCACCGTATACCGCTATGAGCGTTCGGGCGTGATGCACGGCCTGCTGCGCGTGCGCGGCTTTACCCAGGATGATGCCCACATCTTCTGCACCCCGGAGCAGATCGAAGGCGAGATTCAAGGCTGCATGGAGTTTGCCCTGGCCGTGCTGAAGGCCTTTGGCTTTGACAAGTATGAGGTCGAGCTCAGCACCTGGGACCCCAATGACAAAAAGACTTTCATTGGCGGCGACGAAATGTGGAACATGGCCAACAACTCGCTGGAAAAGGTCCTGAAGCAGCTGAATATTCCTTACAAGGTGATTCCCGGCGAAGCGGCGTTTTATGGCCCTAAAATTGACCTCAAGCTGGTCGACGCCATCGGCCGTCCCTGGCAGCTCTCGACTATACAGTTTGACTGGAACCTGCCGGAGCGCTTTGGCCTGGAGTACGTCGCCGAAGACGGCACGCGCAAGCGCCCGCTGATGGTCCATCGCGCGCTGTACGGATCGATAGAGCGATTCTTCGGCGTACTCATCGAGCACTACGCCGGAGCGTTTCCGGTGTGGCTCTCGCCGATACAGGTGGGAATCGTTCCCATCAGCGACAAGCACAACGACTATGCCAGGAAAGTTTTACAACAACTGAAAGATGCCGGCGTACGCGCGTTCCTTGATGATCGCGCGGAAAAAATGAATGCAAGAATCCGCGACTTGACGATGCAGAAGGTTCCATTCGTGCTGGTCCTGGGCGACAAAGAAGCCGAAGCGGGCACGGTCAACGTGCGCGTCCGTGGGCAGATGCAGGCGGAAGGCACCATGCCGGCGGAACAGTTTGTGCAACGCGTGAAAAAATTGATTGCGGAGAAAGCTGTAGGGCTGACCTAGTCGCCGTATGGCGCCGCAAACCAAGGAGGTGCGCCCATTGCGCGTCAAACCGGGACGCGACGTTCATCTGCAAATCACGTTTCCAGTGACGGTGGGTAGCCAGATGCCGATTCCGCCGGGGGCATACATTCAGGGAGTGGTTGAAAAAGTGGTCAAGAAAGACCGGCGGTCACTGCAATTTACCATCAACTCCGCGTTGTACTGCTTTTCGCCGAAACGCGCTTCATAATCTTCCCTGCGTTGCGTGGGTCTCTTGCAATTTTCCAATTTTGGGTAATTTCGGCGCTTTTGGCAATCTGTTCACCCCGCTCCCAGCTCCGCCGCTTCCTTCTTCAGCCGCGCCAGCTTGCTCATAAGAAACAGAAGATAGCCGACGTAAATTCCCCACGCTGCCAGGTAGCCGCCCCAGAGATAAGAAATCGGAGCAACGTGGCCGGGAGCCACGAAGACCATTGCCGGGATGAGCATCATGCCCGCTGCGCCGCCGGCGGCCTGCTGGATGTGCGCCGCATCGATGTTCTGTGCCGTCCGCTCCATCTCATAGCGGAACCAGCAGATCAACACGCTGAAGCAAAGGAAGGCCAGCATGTTGATGAACAGGATATGCTGCATTCTGGGATCCAGGTTCGGCGTGCCAATCATGGGCGCAGGATGGTGCGTGCGGAACCAGCGATTGGCCATGTACACGATCGGCACATCGAGAAAAGAAAAGACCGCCAGCGCTGCCGCCAAAACTGAAGTCGAACCACCCGTAGAAGAGCGGCGCATCATTAAATAGCTCACGTACAACAGCCACAGCATCAAGGTCGTATTCAGGCGCATGTCCCAGGGCGACCACCACGTACCCCAGGCATAGCGTGCCCAGATGGGCCCGGTAATCAACACCACGGAGCAGAACACTACGCCGACTTCAGCCGTAGTCGCGGCCAGCGCATCAGCCTTCGCGCTGCGCTTCCACAGGTAATAGATGGAGGCGAGAAAGTTGACGAAGAACAGCGTGAAAGCGACCGTAGCGGCGGGCACGTGGACGTAAAAGATCCGCTGCACGTCGCCCATGGTTTCTTCCGTGGGCGCAACGACGAGTCCCTGGTATGTTCCGTAAGCCAGGAAGGCACAGCAAAAAGCGGCGAAAGCGAAAAATAGTTTGGTTTTCATTCTGCGTTCAACACCGTATCAAACAGCAGGAAACATGCTGTGGTAAAGATCACGCAGAATCCTGCCAGAAATTTCAACTGTACCGCGGGCGAACCCTCACCGCTCAGTACCTGAGTAGTGCCTCCCACCATGCTGATCACCGCCGGAAGTGAAATGGGCAGCAGAAGCAGCGGCAGCATGAGTTCGCGGTTGCGCGTGCGAATGGACATGGCGGCAAAAAAAGTTCCGTTCACCACCAGCGCCCACGTGCCTAAAATGGCGACCAGCAGCAACTGCCAGAGAGGCCCGACCGTACTTAAATTGTAAAAGACCACGAATAATGGGGCCATCAGGCATTCCAGCAACATCACCAGAATAAAGTTACCCAGGCACTTGCCCAGAAACAGGGCTTCAGCAGGCGCGGGAGAGACGCGGTAAGCGTCCAGAACGCCGTTGCGCAGCTCGCGCGCCCAGCTCTGGTTGAGCGCCATGGTGGTGGAAAAAAGAAAGGCGATCCAGATCAGGCCGCCCATCACCGGCCGTGAATCCTCCTTCTCAAAGGAAAAGCTGAAGACCACCACCACCACCAGGGCAAAGAACATCATGGAATTAAAAACGTCGCGCGACCGCCATTCCAGCCGGAGGTCCTTACTGACGTTGATCCATGTGAGCTTTGCGATGGACATGCTCACGCCGTTCCTTTAGCCGGGGGACTTTGCTTCATGATGTCTTGATTCATGGGCCCGCGATCGACCAGCTGGCCGTGCGAGAGCATGAGATATTCGTCCGCCAGATTCGCAAGCAATCCTATCTGGTGCGTGACCAGCAAAATAGTGGTGCCGCTGGAGCGCATGTCCGCCAGCAGTTTGGCAATCTGCAAGGCGGAGTCAGGATCGACGTTGGAAAATGGTTCGTCGAGCAGGAGCAGGCGCGGCTCATGAAAAATAGCGCGTGCCAGTGAAAGCCGCTGGCGCATCCCCTGGGAATATTGCCCGATTCGGCGATCAAGTTTTGGATCAAGCCCAACGCGCTGCATGGCCTGGGCCAGAGGCTCGTCAGAGTTCACACCGTAAAGCTGGCCAAAGAAGCGCAGGTTCTCCATGCCGGAAAGTTCGTCATAGAGCAGCGGCGCGTGGGCCATATAGCCCATGTGGTCGAGCGCCTGCTTGTTGTGTATGCCGTAAATCAGGATGCTGCCTTCTGTCGGCTCATTGAGCCCGGCGATCATACGCAGCAGCGTGGATTTGCCCGCGCCATTTTCTCCGCGCAGCACGTAAAACCGCCCCGGCTCCAGCGCGAGCGAGATTTTTCTTACCGCGGCGGTGCGGCCATAAATCTTGGAAACGTTTTCAGTGCGGACAGGAGGAGCGTCGGGGATCGTCAGCGGCGGACCTCAGTATCCTTTCGACGGCTGCTGTGCGGCCGGCGCTCCGGGCTGTTGCTGCTGCGGAGCGTATTTTGAAGCGCATTTTGCCTGCAGTTCATTGGCATAAAAAACGCCGTCATGCTTATATACGCCCATGGCCAGCGCCTGGGCATTGTCCTTGAAAGTGTCCGGCGGCGGTTCTGAGCCTTTATAGACCACGCGTAGCGTCTCGCCGTTTTCCACCAACTGGAAATCCGCGTGCGGCCCATTCATCTTGATGGATCCGGGGAGCACATTCCCGGCGACGCGGAGGTTCTTTTTGTAAACATCGTCGCCCATGCCGTGCAGTTCTTTAATGGTGACGTAATAGCTCTTGCTTTCCTGTGCGCCCAGATAAGCCAGATATGCCAGGGTGAGCACGATCAGCGTGATCGCCGATCCGAACTTGAGATATTTATTGCGTGTTTGTGACATGACTTCTCAAAGGTTATCCCCGCTTGGGGCGGGGGTCAAGCTTCTTAATGAAGAGGCGTGATACAGATCACAAGGGCTTTCTATGGCGCGTATAATAAAGGGTTTCCGACCATAAGGTGAATCCATGAGCACAACCCACAGCGCCCCGCAAACCGACGCCAACCCACAACTTAAACCTCGTGAGGAGTGGATCACACGCCGCCGCGAACATGCGGCCCGCACTGGCGACGACAACGTCTCACAGATGCACTTTGCCCGTAAAGGGCTGATTACAGAAGAGATGCTATTTGTCTCTGAGCGGGAAAAGGTAAAGCCGGAGCTGATTCGGGACGAAGTGGCCGCCGGGCGGATGATTATCCCGGCCAATATCAACCATCCGGAACTTGAGCCAATGGCGATTGGGGTGGAATCGCTCTGCAAGATCAACGCCAATATCGGCAATTCAGCCATCACGTCGAACGTGGATGAAGAGCTGAAGAAGCTGCATACGGCTGTCCACTTTGGCGCGGACACGGTGATGGACCTTTCCACCGGCGGCGGAATCCATGAGATTCGTGAAGCCATTCTGCGCCACTCGCCGGTGCCGATTGGCACCGTGCCGATCTACGAAGCGGTTTCGAGGGTGAAACGCATTGAGGACCTGAACGCCAGCCTGATGCTTGAGGTGATTGAAGAGCAGGCACAGCAGGGCGTCGATTACATGACGATCCATGCCGGAGTGCTGGTGCAGTATCTGCCGCTGATTTCCAAGCGCATCACGGGCATTGTGAGCCGGGGTGGCGCGATCCTGGCGCAGTGGATGGCGCACCATCACAAACAGAATTTTCTTTACGAATGCTTTGATGACATCACCAAGATCATGAAGAAATATGACGTGTCGTACTCGCTGGGCGATGGGCTGCGGCCGGGCTGCATTGCCGATGCCCGCGATGAAGCTCAGTTCTCTGAGCTGCGCACGCTGGGCGAACTCACCAGCAAAGCCTGGGAACACGATGTGCAAGTGATGATTGAAGGCCCGGGCCACGTGCCGCTGGATAAGATCAAAGAGCAAGTGGATAAAGAAGTGGAGTGGTGCCACGGCGCTCCGTTCTATACACTTGGGCCGCTGGTCACGGACATTGCTCCGGGATATGACCACATAACGTCCGCCATTGGCGCCGCGATGATTGGCTGGCATGGCGCTTCCATGCTGTGTTACGTCACCCCGAAAGAGCATCTTGGGTTGCCGAATGAGAAAGACGTGAAAGACGGGATCATCGCCTATAAGATCGCGGCGCACGCTGCCGATATTGCGCGGCATCGTCCCGGAGCGCAGGACCGCGACAACGCGCTGAGCTATGCGCGCTACACCTTCGACTGGGACAAGCAGTTTGCCCTGTCGCTTGATCCGGAAACCGCTCGCTCCATGCACGATGAAACGCTGGCCGATGATTACTACAAAGAAGCCAAGTTCTGTTCCATGTGCGGGCCAAAATTCTGCTCCATGAATTACTCGCAGAAGGTGGATGAGTTCAACAAGCAGGTTTACGGGATCGAGAAGACGGATTACTCACAGCTGGTGGAGAAGATTGCGGCAGGAAAGTAATGCGCCGTCGTGTCGAAGAATGCTGGTCTCGGCATGCTACCCCTTTGATATTACATGACCAGATGGCTAATATTACTTTTTGTCTTTCCTGTCGCCGTTGGGCTACCGCATGCCGGATCGGGCGGCAATCTGCGCGACTACCGCGGAACGCTTAACGGCACCACGATCATCGGGCTTGCGCTCCTTCATGGACCTGATCGAGAACTTCATGGCTCATATTTTTACAAGAGATACCTGAGGGACTTTCCCCTCAAAGGGAAATACATTGCGGATCGGGAAATAGAGTTGCGTGAATACGATGATTCTGGCTCGGTCCGCGGTACCTTTTTCCTCCACTTTGCTGAGACCGATCCTGCTTTCACGGACCAGCATTTGAAAGAGGAGGTACTGGTTGGCACCTGGGCTTCAGGATCGAAGACATACCCGGTCCATCTCTCATTAGCGGATGAGATCTTTGTAGACGAAGAAAGCCGCAGGTACGAAAGCTTGGGCGTCACCAACAAGTCGGAATTTGAAAAGGAAGCCGAAAAATTTTATTTTGCCGTCCTACAAGGCGACAAGAGGGCTGCATTGCAGCAAGTCCAATATCCACTTCTCGTTTTTCTTGGCAAGAAGAAACTGCTCGTGCATTCGCCCTCAGAACTGCTACACAATTGGAACAAGATTTTTACCCCCGAATACGTGAACTGCCTGAGAAAAGGCATCCCGCACGATATGTTTGCTAACTACAAGGGGGCGATGGTAGGCAATGGAGAGATATGGTTTGATGAAAAGGGCCACGTCGTTACGTTAAATCCATGCCTTTTCCGCGGACGGGAGTTCTAGCTTAAGTTGACTTGGCCGATGGATTGCCAATATTTTTTGCTGTGGCAGCACATGCGTCGCATTAGTGATTGGAGAACTGAATGGCCCTTTGTACGTCGTGCGGCAATCAGGTAGAGAAATCTGCAAGTTTCTGTACGTCATGCGGCAAACCGATGCCGGCTGCGGCCCATCCTTCCGCCGCGGTAACGGTTGCGCCTCCGATTTGCTCTTTCTGTGGCGCGCAGGCCGATTCTGGCGCTGCATTCTGTACTGAATGTGGCAAACGGCTGAACGCGCAAACTGAGCCGGTTGCTGAAGCTGTTTCTGCATCTCCGGCGGTCGCGGCCAACGTTCCTTTATCTGCCGAAGCCGCTCCTGCGGCGACTCCGCCCACTGCTTTCTGCACAAATTGTGGATCGAAGATGGAATCAGGGACCGGGTTTTGTACGCATTGCGGACAGCCAGCGACGGACGGATCAACCAACGTTCACGCGCCAGAGACAAACTTTGCAACGCAAGCTCCGGCGGTTGAAGCTACGCAACCGGTCGTTGCGACCCCAGTCAGCGCTGAGCAAACAAAAGATCCAAGCAAGACGGAGCCAGTTGTCGCTGCACCAGCGCCTACGCGAGTGGAATCAACGCCAGCCGCAGTCGCCGCAATGCCTTTGGCTGAAGATCAGCCCGCTGTAGCTGTTCCAGTCAAACCAACTCCAGTTGAACCAGCCGGTGTTGAACCTACTCCAGTTGACCCCACTCCGCAAATCGCTGCGCCGCTTTACGCCACGCCCAGCAATTATCCGCCGACGCAGCCTGGAGGAGGAGGCGCATTTCGCATAATAGTCCTGATCCTGCTGCTTGTGATCGTGATTGGCGGCCTTGGCGGCTGGTATTTCATAGGAGTGCAAACGGTAATTGTCTGCAGCCCGCCGGATGTAACAGTCTTTCTGGACGATAAGGAGTTGGCGCCAACTTCCTACGGCAGGTATGTGATTCCGCACCTTTCACGCCAGCCGCATCTGCTTCGAGTCGAGCGAGCGGGATTTGCCGACACGATTGAGCGGCTGGATTTTCCCATGACGTCACTGCATGAATGGGTCAACATAAAGCTGGTACCACGCAGAACGACACGGCCTTTTTCTTCGCGTTAGCAATCTGCCGATAAAAAGAAAAGCCGGCGCTCAAGCACCGGCTGGTCCTTCTTAAAATCCCTGACCTAATTATCCAGATCGGAAAAATGTTTCAATCCCGCCTGCTGCCCAGCCTGTTTCGGCTTTTGTGTGGGAACGGGACGCGAGTAGTGGCGTATGACAACGTCATCGCCAATCTGCTTTTCAGACTGCTCCGCTACCAGATGCGCTTGCCGAACGCGAGGTGAAGGCTTGGCCGCCGTCCCCGCTGACTGCACTTGTGCTGCCTGTCCTGGCTGTGGCTTGGCTTGCGTTGTTGCTGCGGTAGGTTGCGCTGCCTGAGCTTTTGCAGGAACAGCCGGCAAAGTCACACCGCCGGTTTGCACAGTCACACCATTTGAAGGATGAGTTGTGGTGCTGGCCAATGGCGGGCGTGATGAATGAAACAAACCCAGGGCGATTCCCACGATGAACAGTGCGGTCACGGCGGCAGCGCCGGTCAATATAGGGCGTAGCGGCGGATGGATACTGCGCCATAGCTGTATGGGCGTCGCGGTCACGGCGGCGCGGGCGGAACTTACAGCCGGCTCCTGTCTTGATGCTGCGACTGGCGGCACAGCACGTCTACGTTCCTGCACTGGCGGTGGCGCATAAAAGCTTTGTGAAGGCCGGCTCTGCAGCGGCGCGGGGGGCTCATAAGGCATGGATTCACGCACCCGCTCCGCCGGCAATCCTGGTTCGCGCTGGCGGACAAGTTCCATCAGCCGTGCGGCGGCCTGTTCGCGAGCAAGTTCCAGTTCCGCTGCCCTCTGATGTGCTTCCGCGCGCCGTTGTTCCAGATCCAGCAGGCGGGCGGCATGTTCAGCTCTGGCTTCGGCTGACCGCACCTGCGCCCGCTTTCTGTATTCCTCAAAATGATCTCGAACAGAAGCCTTGGTGGATGCAGCCAGCGCCAGCGCGCCTGCCCATGTCTGCGCTGCGACTCTTGCTCCATCCTGCAAAACTTTTTTGCCGCGCTCAGGGATGTGCGAATGATCCTGCCTGCGGACGACCGGGGCAGCGTTTTGCTGTCTCTCTGGCCTCTCTTCGTCAGCACGGTTTGTCCGACCGCTAAAAGGCGTTAGTTGTGCCAGATATGGCATTGGGTCGGCGGCCCGCGGCGGCTCAGGAAAGATGATGGGAGCAGCCGCATGCTCTTCCGTGTGCCGTTCCGCCATCGGGGCAGCCGCCATTGGTTCCACGGCGGGCGATTCGTCCATGAACGCTACGGGCGGCATCGGTTCCTGCTCCATTACAGGAACATCAACCGCTTCGTTCATCACTTCATTGCCGGCGTGCACGGCGGGCGCCGGCATTTCAATCACGGGCGCAAAGGCAGATTCAAACTCGCGCTCTGGATCGCGCTCAGCCACAGTCTGCGATTCCACCACCGGCTCAGGCTCCATTTTCTGGAATATCGCCGGCTCGGGCGCTCTCGTCTCGGGTTCAACCGGCTGTGGCGCGGTCGATCCATACATAATCGGCTCTGCTGCCGGCTTTGGCGTCATCTGCAAAATGCCGGGAGCCACAGCCACATCGGCCCCAAGTTCGCTGGCCAGATCGGCCGCCCGGTCCAGCACGTCTGCCCGTTCACACACCTCAAACTCTATTTCCAGATCAGCCGGGGCCAGATTGGTTTGGTCCGGACGCGCCACTTCAACGCTATAGCCCTGTTGCTTGAGTTGGCTGGAAAGGTCAGCTGTCCGTTCCGGATTGCGCGTAAGTATGCGAGCCAGTGGCATGGGGAAGCCACCTCCCAGGAGATTTTACAGAGGCCGGAATCTTTCAGGAATCCAGCCGCACGTGTACATAGTACAGCAGTGGCGTGGATATTTAGACGCAAATTGCGAGGCGAGGGGTGTCTGGCGGGCGATCTTTTCAGTTCACTTCAGCAAACTTTACAACCCGTCCGGAGGACGGGCTTTTAGTTCACTTCGGCAAAGTCCATGCCGTCGGCAAACTGCAGCCCGGCAATCTGCTTTGCGTGGTGCTGAACTTCCAGATAGGCCGTCATCAACGCAATGTGCACTGACTCGCGCTGCGCTGGGCTGGTGCATTCTGTACGAATGCGGTCGAGTTCCAAATACCGGTCATGGGCTTGCACGAATTTGTTTACGACTCTGTTCATAGCTTCACCATTGTTCTAGGAGTGAGCGCAACCGCGAATCACTCAAAGACCTTAGAACCCTGCCTACTATCCACTAGCTCAGTAACGTTACCTGCATAACGTTACTTGGCAGGATCGAGCAACAGTGTGCGCTTATTGCCCGCCCGTTTCTGTGAGGGTAATCACACAAGTTGCCGGTTTTTCTGAACAGAATTCAGCGCTGCGTGAAACTTTGGAACACCTTAATCGCATGCGATTTCAGCCCGCTTTTTCAGCTTACGCGCTAATTATTGTGCGCTACGATTTTGAGGTTGTTGAGTCATCTTCAATCTTCTGAAAACACCGTCTCTTCAGCGACGTCAGTCAAACTTTCGAACTCGAGTCTGTAGCCATCCGGATCTTGCACGGACGTCACCCTCATTCCGTTCCCGACGAACGGCGTCTTCGCCCCGATCCCACGGGACTTGAAATCTTTGTAAAGGGCCAGCGCGTCTTTGCATTGGAAGCTGATGGAAACGCCCACGCCCACTTTGCTTTCCGCGTCCAGGCATTGGGACCTTCTTTGCGGAACTCCTGCAGCATGATCGCGGCATTGCCGTGTTGCAGCCAGCACCACCGCACCTTGCTGTCTCCATCCGGAGTCCACTTCTTTGTCATCTCAAAGCCGAGACCATCAACATAAAAGCGCAGCGAGGTTTCCATGCTGCTGACGCGAAAGAAAGGTACGGCTTGCTGGACGTTCTCCTCCGTTTCTGTCCGTTCCGGTTTGGCCTGCATTGGCATATTTGAGATTCTCCTGCTTCGCTTTTGTGCCTTAAAGCCGAAGCGGCCAGCAACATGAGATACTCGCACTTCAATGCATAAAAAAGTCAAGCGCGCTGTTCACAAAACCATTTGTTTCTTGCTAATCCAAGACGTGTGGGATGATCTTGAGTAGGTCGTCGTCAGGGACTTCCACCCGCGATGCGTTGGGGATGACTTCCCCGTGGGGTGGATACGCAATGCTCAGACCAGCCGCGTAAGCCACATCTTCATCGTTATTTCCCTCGCCCACAAATACGGCCTGTGCCAGAGTCACACCGTATTCCTTACAAATGGCTTCAAGAGCCTGCGCTTTCCCAGCAAAATCAAAAGGGGTTGCCTTGATCCCATCTATTACGCCTTGATCGTCATAATGAAGATGATTAATGCATATATAGTCAAACAATTCCTTCGCGTTTGGAATTTTATGGTCGACAAAAGCATCAATTCCGCCCGAAATCAGCGCCAGCACAAAACCTTCTGTCTTCAGAGTTTGCAGGGCCTTCTCCAGGTTTTTTGTTGGCACAACGCTTTCCGTTATTTGCGCGAAGTCTTGTTTCTTCAGGCCCGCAGCGCGCATGTGTTGGTAGTCGTGCTGGCACCATGCTTTGTAGTCCGCATAAGTTCGCTTTCCCCCGCCGAAATTGCGAATGGCATTTTTCCAAATGGCTGCGTCTACTTTCAGGTGGTTCCAAACTAACGTCCATGAATACTGATATCCTCGGAGCAGCGTACCGTCGAGATCAAAACCGATCACGTGAAATTTAGAATTTTTAGGTCTGCCGCGCTTCCGTCTTTTTATTGGAGTGGCATACTCTTCTATCCCCGGTTGCGGGTCAGGAGATGTCGTGTTGGATATCACAAAGTTTTTAAGTATTAGAAATGCAATGTCATTGCTGTCCGTGGGTTTGACCACATTTCGGTGATTCCGGTCGCTCAAGGTAGCTATGTCGGGATTTCCCCAAAACTGCCTGGCGCTTGACTCGTCAACAACCCGATCCAAAGCTGCAATCACGCATTTCGTTGGCACCGCGTCCTTCATCTTGAAAGTGTGCCAATCAGTACTCAGGTCACGAATCAAATCCGCGTCTTTGCAGAGCTGGCGCAACTGATTCTGCCATCGCGATATCTGCTTGCCTATTTTCGCAATGTCGGCTCCGTTGTTGGGAACTGCATATAGCAACAGGCCCTGAACTTTGAGCGGCCTGTCGCTCTTTACTTCTTCCAAGAGATATTTCCTTGCAACTAATCCCCCCAGGCTATGGCAAACAAGAATGATGGTCTTATATTGGCCAAATCTAGTATCTATCTCAGTCCTGAGTGCTTCGCCTAACGTCTGAATCTTTGGATATTTTTTAGAGAACGGCATGCTGAAGAGGGAAGTTGGATAGCTGAAAAAATGCAAAGTGTAATCCTTCAGAACCGGGTCTTTTGAGATGATGTCTGCAAAATTGCCCCATGTGGTCTTAGGGTCCCCATTGAGCCCGTGAATAAAGAAAATCAATTGGTCGCTCATTGTGTTACATCCTCTCCGGCTCCAGATTTCAGTTGTGAGGGGGGGTTTAGAAAAGCGGCTCCTTTGGGTGTGCAAAAGATGTTCCCGCGCAATACTTGGGAACCACGGGTCCGATGTCCGATCTAAAAAGAGGGTGTGGATACACTATAGGCACGGCTGCCATAGGTTTCAACAAATTTCCTTCGTTTGGAGCAGATAGATGAATCCGCTAATTGCCCCCATACGCCTCATCCAGCAACTCCATCACGTGCTTCACCGGCAGCGTCAGTCCGCGCTGCTGCACTCCGGCCCGCAACTGAATCATGCATCCCACGTTCGCTGTCGCCAGCATGTCAGAAGAAACGGAAGTCACGTCTTCCATCTTCTTCTCCAGTATCTTCATCGACAGCTCATTCTGCGCGACGTTATACACTCCGGCGCTGCCGCAGCACTGGTCAGAATGCGGCAATTCCACCAGTTCGCACCCAATGGCCGCCAGCAGTTCGCGCGGCTGCGTGCGGATGCGTTGCGCGTTGGCAAGATGGCATGGGTCTTGATACGCTACGCGCTGTCCGATCTTCCGCTTCGGCGCAACCAACCCAATTCCCGCCAGGTATTCCGTCACGTCCTTCATCTTGGCCTTGAATTCCTTTGCGCGGCCAAGATAGGCCGGATCGTTTTCCAGCAGGTCGTCATATTCCTTCATGTTCGATCCGCAGCCGGCCGCGTTAGTCACAATCGCGTCATAGTCGGCGCCCAAAAATATGTTGATGTTGTGCCGTGCCAGCGCCCGCGCTTCTTCCCGCAGTCCGGCGTGGGCATGCAGCGCGCCGCAACAACCCTGCCCCTCCGGGATGTGGACTTCAATCCCATTTTGCGTCAGGACATTCACCGTCGCCCGATTCAGGTGTGAGAAAGCGACGTTATTAATGCATCCCGCAACAAACGCCACTTTGCCGCGTTTCGCGCCGATTGCGGGAAAGACCTTGCCAATCTCGCTGAAGAAAAATTCCTTATCAATCTGCGGAGAAAGCTTGTCCAGGTCGGCCACCCCCATCAGCTTCAGCAGGCCGGATTTCCGCACCAGCGTCTGCATACCTGACCTTTGATAAAACCGCATCAGCTTGGCGACAAAGCTCAACGTGCGGAAATTCGGAATCACCTTGTTGTAAAAGAAATTCCGCAGCACGCGCTGGATCAACGGCCTCTTATAGCCCTGCTCAATCTGCGCCCGCGCGCGCTCCACGATCCGTCCATACTTCACGCCGGAAGGGCAGGCAATTTCGCAGGCCACGCAGCCCAGGCAGCGGTCAATGTGCTGGACAAACGTCTCCCCCAATGGCATCTTGCCTTCATTCACCTGCAGCACCTGGTAGATGCGTCCGCGCGGAGAATCCATCTCATTGCTCAGCACTTTGTACGTGGGGCAGTGGTTCAGGCACAGTCCGCAATGGACGCACGTGGAAAGCAGCTCCCAGCTCGGCGCATCCTTTGCTGCATTTGCCGGCGGGTGCAAATGCGGATCGTGCATGTGTGGACTAGGAACGCCCGGCTCGAACGCGGTCTCAGACAATGAATCTTCCCCTGTTCAAAATATTTTTTGGATCGATGGCCCGCTTCACCGCGCGCATCATCTTCACGTCCGTCGGCGTCGTGCCCCAAACGTCAAAGTGCGGCTTGGCTTCCTTGGGGCAGTGCGCCACTTCAGCCGACGAGCCTGGCGGCAGCATCCCGCGCAACGCGGAAACGCAGTTGGCATACTGCATGGCTGATGGCGGGTCCACCGAGAGCGGCATGAGCGCCAGCACCAGGTTGCCGGTCGCGGCGCGGCCCACGGCGGCTGGAATCAGGTTGTAATCCGGCGCCACGCGCTGCAGTGCCTGCAATGCCGGCCCCACATTCTGGATGGCGAGGTGCGTGTACAGCACCATCGCATTCTGGTGTCGCGCCAGCACGCTTTGCTCAAAATGGCAGATCCATTCCCAGAACTGCTCTTCTTCCGCGCCTTCCAGCGTGCGCGTAACCGCCGAACCAAGCTCGCGTGTATAACGAGCAAGAATGTTGTCGCTTCCCGTTGCGCGCAGCACAATCTGCCACTCCACCGCAGGCAATGAAATGGGCTGCTCCGGCGAGTAATGGTCGGGATCGCGCACCGTTCCCTGGTTGCTCAAATACTCTGAAGCTCCGGGAGAAACAATTTCCATGCACATGGGCGTCAGAGGTGACTGAAAAAGCCGCGTGCGGAATTGCAGTGCTTCGTCCAGTGAATGAAACGAGCAGGCAAATGTTCTTGTCTGCCGTGGCCGGGGAAAAACCTTGAAATTGGCCCGCGTGATTACAGCCAGCGAGCCATAGCTGCCGGTGAGCAGCTTCATCAAGTCATACCCGGCGACATTTTTCACTACACGCCCGCCGCCTTTCACGACTTTTCCATCGGCGGTAACGAACTGTATGCCAATGCAGAAATCACGCATGTGGCCGAATGTGGATTTAAGCGGCCCTGCCGCGCCCGTGGCCAGCAACCCGCCGACCGTTGCGTGCTCCAGGCTGGCGGCGTCGCATGGTACCCACTGCTGATGTTCCCCAAGTTGGCGTTGCATCTCGGCAAACGGCATGCCGGCCTGCACCGCGATGGTCAGGTCGCCCGGATCATATTCCTCAACCTTATTCAGGCGCGTGGTGCTCAACAGAATGTCGATGCGCTCCGGCACGCAGCCAATCTGCTGCTTGGTGAGTCCGCCCGCCGGAGCCACAACCAGTTCGCGATCATTCGCCAGATGCAGAATCGCGCCTACTTCTTCCGCTGAACTTGGATACACAACCGCCGCCGGAACCACGCCATTGATTTCGAAATCGGTGCGCTTTACGTTGCCGTCGCCGACGATTGCCGCCAACTCGCGATCAACAGAAGCAGGTGACGTCACGGTGCTCATACGGGAAGACCCGCCACAGGCTCAAACTTGGCTTTGGGCAGCGGCCCGGTAATTTCGCGGCAGAAGTGCAGATCGGGAATCATCTTCTGCGGATTCAGGATCGACTCCGGATTGAACGCATTGCGCAGCCGCACCATGACCTCAAGATCGTCCTCGGTGAACATGGCCGTCATCAGCCCCATTTTTTCCAGGCCCACGCCGTGTTCGCCGGTAATCGACCCGCCAAACTTCAGGCAGCACGCCATGATCTCTTTGGCGGCCTTGCGGCTGTTTTCCGTCTGCTTGGGATCGCGGCTATCAAACAAAATCAGCGGATGGAGGTTGCCGTCGCCCGCGTGAAACACGTTGCCGATGATCAGCCCGTAATGCTTGCTGATGCGTTCGATTTCCGCCAGCGTGTACGGAACTTTCGTCCGTGGGATTACGCCATCCTGCGTGTAATAAGAAGGTGAAACGCGCCCCACGGCGCCAAAAGCGGTCTTGCGTCCGAGCCACAAAAGCTGGCGTTGTTTTTCGTCCTTGGCGTGGCGCACTTCCCGCGCCTTTTGCTGCATGCAGACAGCGCTTACGGCTTCAGCCTGTTCGTTCACGGTTTCACGCATGCCCTCAAGCTCAATCAGCAGCACCGCCGCCGCATCTTCCGGATATCCCGCGTGGACGTTCGCTTCAACGCAACGCACCATCCAGCCATCGAGCATTTCCAGCGCCGCCGGCGTCACTCCGCTTTGGGTAATCGCCACCACCGTATTGGCCGCATCTTCCACCGTGTTGTAAATGGCCAGCAGCGTGGTCACATGCTCCGGCAGCTTGGTCAGCTTCACGGTGATTCGCGTCACCACGCCCATGGTGCCTTCCGAGCCCACAAAAAATCCTGTCAGATCGAGACCGGTGGAATCCTGCGCCTTGCCGCCCAGTTCAATCACTTTGCCGTCCGGCAGCACCACCTCAAGACCTGTAACGTGATTTACCGTCACGCCCAGCGCCAGGGTATGCGGCCCGCCGGAATTTTCCGCCACGTTTCCCCCAATGGTGCAGGCCTTCTGGCTGGAAGGATCAGGCGCGTAGTAATAGCCGAATTTCGTAGTGGCGTTGCTCAGCTCCAGATTCACCACGCCCGGCTGGACCACGGCGCGCTGGTTGGGAACGTCGATCTCCAGAATCTTGTTCATCCGCGCCAGTGAAAGCACAATCGCCTCGCGCCGCGCGATGGCGCCGCCGCTCAGCCCCGTGCCCGCGCCGCGCGGCACCACGGGAATCTTCTTGTCGCTGGCCAGCTTCATCACCTGTGACACCTGCTGCGTGCTCTGCGCAAATACCACCGCGCCAGGCCGGTGCTTGTCCACGCCCGCATCGTACTCGTACAGCATGAGTTCTTCCGGGCGGTCCAATACCGCTTCCTTGCCTGCAATTTTTCTGAGTTGGCGGATGATCGAGGAATCCATAGATTCGTTGGCCTCTGCTGCTTCTGTGCTGCTGGATACTCGCCTTGCCTGATTGCTCAAATTGTAACTCTTCTGCCATCACGTCTGCTTCAGCATCAATGAACGACTATCGACCTGGAGGTTCAACAAAACTACGCCTGATTGACCCTAAACTCGAGCCAAACCGACTCCTATTCCTGCATTTGCCCAACCCTGAAACCCGGGTTAGACGTGGGTAAGCCTTTTGTTTTCCGATCACCCGATGACCCGATCACCAGATCGCCAGATTTGAGGTTTCAATGGAAGTCGAGATGAGAATTCGTGGCCTGCTGGTAGATCCCGTCAACAACACTCCGATTGTGATCCTCAAAGACGCGAGCAGCGACACCGTCCTGCCCATCTG
>DAHUXR010000084.1 GCA_027307045.1 Acidobacteriaceae bacterium | reverse complement strand
ATCATCGCCATGCAGGATGAAGTTACGCAGGTAAAAGTGGACGATTCGCTGGTGGATTACGCGCTTGAAATCGTAAAAAAGACCCGCGAGATTGAAACGCTTTCTCTCGGTGTCTCGCCCCGCGGATCGCTCATGCTCTACCGCGCCGCGCAAGCCATGGCATATCTTGAAGGCCGCCGCTTTGCCACGCCCGCCGACTTCAAGCAGCTCGTCGTGCCGGTCTTCTCGCATCGCGTGGTGGTGAATGCCCGCTATTCTTCCACCTTGAAGAAATCCGATCAGGGCGACAACATTCTTCGCGACATTGTTCAGTCGGTGCCGGTCCCGGTATAGATTCTTCCTGAAATCCCGAATCCCGCGTAGCGGGTGAGGGAGCCCTATTGCCGGAAATGCTTCTGAAAATCCCGAAACGTAGTGAGGGAACCCTGCCGGATGTGTTTCTGCAAGGGCTCCCTCACTTCGTTCGGGATTGCAGAGCGTGTCTCCGTGGTAAGTTTTGCTCTTCTGATAAAATCAGTTGCTGATGGCTGCTGACCGCAAAATCCGTGTACTTGTTGCCAAGCCCGGTCTCGATGGCCATGACCGCGGTGCCAAGGTGATTGCTCGCGCCTTGCGTGACGCCGGAATGGAAGTCATCTATACCGGGTTGCGGCAGACGCCGGAAATGATTGTCAGTTCGGCGTTGCAGGAGGACGTGGATGTGATTGGTCTCTCCATTCTCTCCGGCGCTCATAACGCCATCGTGCCACGCGTGTCTGATCTCCTTAAGCAGAACAAGATGGAAGACGTGCTGTTTTTGATTGGCGGCATCATTCCAGAGCAGGACTTCGATTTCCTGAAAAAGGCGGGCGTCAGCGCAATCTTCAATCCTGGCACGCCAATGGACGACATCGCCGTTTTCATCCGCAAAAACGTCAAGCCGCGCGGGCTCATCACAGCCTGATATTCATTTCTGTCGCGCGCTCCAAACCGCTGTCGCGCGCGCTCCAAACCGCTTGAGTAACTCGCCCAGACATAAGGATCGTCTGCTCCGGAAGCGGGCGGCTCGGCGCGCAAGTCCGGCCGAGTCGCTCTAATCGCGCAATGTCCATGCCCACGCCTTTGGGATGAAGTGCATCTCCACTCCATCATTAGCTCAAAATTAAGCTAACCGGTGATTAAGTTCGCGGTCTAACCTCTCGAATTGCGAGGTAGACAAATGAAAAAGCTGATTGTTTTGGGCCTTACTTTGCCATTATTCATGGTTCTGGCTCGCGCCGGAGAGAATCGAAATTGGAGCGGTTCAACCGTTACCATGAACGATGATTCTGCCAGCGACGACTGCCGCGACCATCTGCGGGTTGGCAACGATGACTATCGCGCGAATGTGCGCGACGAAGAAACCAAGACCATTCCCAACCAACCGCTTACCATCACGGCAGAGCACAATGGCGGCATCCAGGTCACTACCTGGGACAAGCCGGAAGTCAGTCTCAAACTCTGCAAGCAAATTGCAGTTGACGATGAACATGAAGGCCGAAAGCTGCTGGCTGATACGCGGCTGGAAATCAATGGGTCCAAAATCTCCATACATACGCCGGAAGAGAATCATCACTCTCTGGGCACGCTGCTCCTGGTCAAAGCTCCCAGAAATGCGGACTTGAATCTCAATGTCCACAATGGCGGGGTGTCATTAACAGATTTCACGGGAACGGCGGAAGCTCACGCTGAAAATGGCGGCATTTCCTTCCAACGCAGCACTGGAAAACTTACGGCTCAAGCCCAGAACGGCGGCATCTCCATAAAAGATTGCGGGGGAGATGTGACGGCCAGAGTGGAAAACGGTGGACTATCACTCGCTCTGGCTGACCGCTGGGAAGGCAAGGGACTGGAAGCTCACGCCCGCAATGGCGGCCTGGTGGTTTCTTTGCCCAAGACCTTTAATGGCGGGCTGGAAGTGATGGCATCAGAGCACACTTCCATCATCTGCAAGGACAATGCATGCGACGCCGGTGAGCGTACCTGGGACAGCGGGCATAAATTGTTCCGTATGGGTGGCGCAAATCCGCAGGTAAGGGCCACCACGGAAAATGGCGGCATTGTGATTAAAGACCGCTCCCGCACGCGCGGCGAGTTATAGGCTTTTACTCGACCAAATATGTGGCCGCCAAGGGAACGCCTTAGTTCGAAATGGCCTGAGCTTTATCTCTGTTCCATTTCGGATTTTCGCTGGCCGGGCCGGCTTTTCTCCTTCGGTTTCTTCCGGCCAAGCCATATACTTGAATCTGCTGCTGCCATGACCACTCTGGACCAGATTCTTGCCGCAACCCGTGAGCGCGTTGACCGCGCCAAGGAACAGGCACAGGTGCGTTCTCTGGAAGCAGCGGCTGCGGCGCATACACCGCGCGGCTTTCGCAAGCGCCTGGCTGCCATGTCCCAAATCGGTCCGGCAGTGATTGGTGAGCTAAAGAAAGCTTCTCCGTCCAAAGGGACGATTCGCGGAACTTTTCCCGTGGGAACGCTGGCCAACCAGCTTGCTCGCGGCGGAGCGTCCGCGTTGTCAGTGCTTACCGATGAACAATTCTTCCATGGATCGCTGGCGAATTTGCTGGAGGCTTCTGCCGCCACCAATTTGCCTTGCCTGCGCAAAGATTTCATTATCGATGAATTTCAGATCACTGAAGCCCGCGCTCATCATGCTGACGCCATCCTCTTAATCATGGCGGCGCTGGATGATGCTACTTTCCGCAGGCTTCTGGATTACTCCCGCGCGCTGGACCTGGATGCATTGTGTGAAGTCCATGACGAAGAGGAACTGAAGCGTGCGATTGAGGGCGGCGCGGATATTATTGGCGTGAATAGCCGCAATCTCAAGACGTTTCACGTCAGTATGGATACGCTGATCGATCTGGCGGAGAGCATCCCTAATCACGTGCTTCGCGTGGCTGAAAGCGGAATTGATAGCGGCGCTGAAATCCGTGAGCTGCACGCCGCCGGGTATCAGGCATTTCTGATTGGTGAGACGCTGATGCGCGCTGAAGATCCCGGCCAGAAACTGCAACAGCTATTACAGGATGCAGGATGGTATTCGCCATCCACCTCGGCTTCTCCACATTGGCGTGGCACGGTCCAGTAAGAAGCTAAAAGCAGCTTTCCCTAAAAAATAAATTGCATGCGTACCTGGATTAAAATCTGTGGGACTACCTCTCTTGAAGACGCGCTCAGCTCGATTGCAGCCGGAGCCGATGCCCTGGGTTTTATCTTTGCGCCCAGCAAGCGGCGCGTCTCCGTGGAGCAGGCGCAGAGGATCATCAGCCAGTTGCCCCGCAATGTTGAGCGGATTGGCGTGTTTATGAACAATTCAGCAGAAGAAATTTGCAGCGTGGTCAACGCCGTGGAGTTAACAGGAATCCAGATGCACGGAGACGAGTCGCCAGTCGCGGTCTATGAATTCCTTCCACCCGCCCGGCGGGATGCAATGCGTAAGATGAAAAGCATCCAGGTAAAGCCCGACCGTGAACTTGGGCTTGACCATGTCAGTGCTTCGAACGCAGTCGATGCATGGCTGCTGGATTCGGGCGCGGGAAGCGGAAAAGCATTTGACTGGCATGCAGCGCGGGCACAATTGGGTGAAAAAAGGGGATCGTTCATTATCGCCGGCGGACTTACTCCGGAGAATGTTGGTGAAGCGATTCGCGTGTTTAAACCCTGGGGCGTCGACGTGGTTACAGGAGTGGAGCGGGAACCGGGACGGAAAGATCCAGAAAAGCTTAAAGCATTTGTTGCGGCGGTGCGGAAGGCGGAACAAGCATGAGTGGAAGCGCATTGAAAAAAGAGAAACAGGTTCCCGGACGCTTTGGTCTCTATGGCGGACGCTATGTGCCTGAAACACTAATGGCGGCGCTGGAGCAATTGGAGCGCGAGTATGACAAGGCAAAGCGTGACAAAAAGTTCCGCGCCGAATTTGAGCGCCTGTTGAAGGAGTATGCAGGACGTCCAACGGCTTTGTTTCATGCGGCTCGGCTGACGAAAGAGTTGGGCGGCGCAAAGATTTATCTCAAGCGGGAAGACCTGCTTCATACCGGCGCGCACAAAATCAATAACTGCCTGGGCCAAGCCTTGCTGGCGATTCGCATGGGGAAGAAGCGCATCATTGCGGAAACCGGCGCTGGCCAGCACGGTGTGGCCACGGCCACTGTGTGCGCGCTGTTCGGACTGCAATGCGTTGTCTATATGGGAACGGAAGACATGCGGCGGCAGGAATTGAACGTCTTCCGCATGCGCCTGCTGGGGGCCGAAGTTCGCGGTGTGGAGTCCGGCTCGCGCACCCTGAAAGATGCGATTAATGAAGCAATGCGCGACTGGGTTACCAACGTTCGCGACACACATTACCTGCTGGGCAGCGTGCTGGGCGCACATCCGTATCCCACCATGGTGCGTGATTTTCACTCCGTGATTGGCCGCGAAGCCCGCGCACAAATCTTGAAGGCTGAAGGCAGGCTGCCAGCGGCGATCATCGCGTGTGTGGGCGGCGGCTCCAACGCGATTGGAATTTTCCACGAATTCCTCAAGGACAAGAAGGTCAAGCTGATCGGAGTGGAGGCCGGAGGCCGCGGCCATGAACTGGGCGACCATGCTGCGCGTTTTCGCGGCGGATTGCCCGGAGTGCTTCAAGGAACCTTCTCTTACGTCCTGCAGGACGCGCATGGCCAGATTGGGCTCACGCATTCCATCTCCGCTGGGCTTGATTATCCCTCGATTGGGCCGGAACATGCGGCGCTGGCGGATTCAAAGCGCGCCGAATACGTGGCTGCGTCTGATACCGAAGCGCTGGAAGCATGTACCCGGCTGGCTCGGACGGAAGGAATTATTCCCGCCCTGGAGTCGTCCCACGCTGTGGCGGAGTGTATTAAGCGGGCGCCGAAGATGAAGAAATCAGAGATTGTGATCGTGAATATCTCCGGCCGCGGCGATAAGGATATTGGGATTTTGCGCGAGAACTTAAAGATCGGGTAAGAGGTCGGTGCATTGGGAAATCGGGGCATCGGGAAATCAAAAATTCGTGATCGGAAAAACTGAATGGTGACGCATGAGCTTGGACAAGCATCAGGAACTGCGAAGAAGGACCAACGATTTTGCTCTACGAATTATGAGGATGTGCCGCAGTATCCCAAGCACGCGGGAAACGAATATTGTCAACAACCAAATCCTGAGGTCCGCAACTGGCGTAGCTGCGAACTATGGAGCAGTTGGATTGGCCAGATCGAAAGCCGAGTTCATTTCGAAGCTTGGTATCGTGATTGAAGAGGCAGACGAAACGGTATTCTGGCTGGAAATCTTGAGTGACAGCGGGATTATACCGGTATCGAAGCTGCGCGAACTGATGGCTGAAGGAAATGAACTAGTTGCAATTTTTCTCGCCTCGCGAAAGACGGCAAAATCATGACACGAAAACCCGGTCCCTCATCCATTCAGCGTAAGCCTACCCCCGATGGTCCGATTTCTCGATCTCCCGATGTCCCGATCGCCTCACCCGATCACCGGATCACCCGATCCTTTAAGACCAAGCCTGCTCTCGTCGCCTATGTCACGTGCGGCGACCCGGACATCGCGACCACGCGCGATATCATTCTGGCTGCGTGCCATGGCGGCGCCGACATTATTGAACTGGGCGTGCCATTCAGTGATCCCGTGGCGGATGGGCCGGTGATCCAGCGAGCGAGCGAGCGCGCGCTGAAACAGGGAACGGCATTGGAAGACGTATTGCGCATGGCAGCCGAAGTGCGCCAGAAAACCGACGCGGGATTGATCGTGTTCACCTATCTGAATCCGATGTTGCGTTTTGGCATGGAGCGTTTTTGTGTGGAAGCGGCAAAGGCCGGCGTGGATGGCGCGCTGATCCTCGATCTGACGGTTGAAGAAGCAGGCGACTATCGCCGCGCAATGGCTGCGCATAATCTCGATACGGTTTTTCTCGCCGCCCCCACCAGTCCTGACCAACGCCTTAAAGCCATTGCTGAGGCATGCAAAGGTTTCGTGTACGCGGTGTCACGCACCGGGATCACCGGAACGCAAAAGCAAGTTGCGGCAGACGTGCAGGGCCTGGTGAAACGTATCCGTAAGTTCACCAAGCTGCCGGTTGCCGTGGGCTTTGGCATTTCGAACGCGGAGCAGTTTGCGGAGGTTGGACAATTTGCCGATGGCGTCGCGGTCGGCAGTGCGATTGTGCAGCTGATCGAGCAAAATCCGGGCCGGGAGGCGCAGGCCGTGGAGAGATTTGTGCGCGGGTTAAAGTCGGGGATCGAGAGCGCGGCCACTTCACAAAGTTAATATAATTAAGTTATTCTATTAGAGTATTAACTTAGTTAAGTTTATGCGGCCTTTATGGGCTGTATGTCAGGGACGCCAAGAGTTATGGAAATCGCCGACTGGCGCATAAAAATCGACGAGCTTGACCGCCGACTGGTGGAGTTACTCAATGAGCGCGCGCAGGCAGCGCATGAAATCGGCAAGCTGAAACGCAATACCAGTATGCCCATCTACGAACCCGAGCGCGAAAAAAAGATTTTTGAGAACGTGCAGCGCGCCAACCACGGACCTCTCCCACACAGCGAACTGCGGCAGGTGTACGAAAGAATTATCGACGTGATGCGGAACATCCAGAAGAATGAGATCGCGCCGAAGATCGAAACCGGCAACAGGCATACGGAATTTGACATGGAAGTGAATGACTGAAAGGTTCCATTCAAAACACAGCGTTCGGCAGCGAGCCCGGCTTGCGGCGAGTTGCCTGCATCAGGCGCGGAGAATGATGGCGTACATTGAAGTCTTGAGCGGTTTGGAGCGGAGCGACAAAGAATAATGATCGTTGCAATGCAGGAAAAAGCCAGCGAAGAACAAATCCAGCACGTGATCGAGCGCCTGATCGACATGGGATTTGAAGTCCACCGCTCCACCGGAGAACGGCAGACGGTGCTGGGAGCGGTGGGCGCTCGCCATGAATTCGATATCCGTGATATCGAGGTGCTTCCTGGCGTAGGGGAAGCGCACCGCATCAGTTCGCCTTATAAGCTGGTGGCCCGCAGTTTTCGTCCCGAAGGAACAGTAGTCAAGTTCAAGCGCGGCGTGAGCATTGGCGGCGACGAAGTGGTATTGATGGCAGGCCCATGCTCGATTGAATCGCGCGACCAGATTTTTGCCGTCGCGGAGTCCGTGGCAAACTCCGGAGCCAAGTTCCTGCGCGGCGGCGCGTTCAAACCTCGCAGCTCGCCTTATAGCTTTCAAGGCATGGGTGAAGACGGGCTTAAGCTGATGCGGGAAGCGGCAGACCAGTTTGGCATGCTGGTGGTGAGCGAGGTCATGGAGATTTCACAGATCCCGCTGATGCTGCCCTATGTTGACCTGCTGCAGGTGGGCGCGCGCAACATGCAAAATTTCAATTTGTTGCGTGAACTGGGCAAGGTCCGCAAGCCGGTGCTCTTGAAGCGTGGAATCGCCGCGACCATTGAAGAACTCCTGCTCTCTGCTGAGTACCTGATGGCCGGTGGCAACTATGACGTCATCGTATGTGAGCGCGGCATCCGGACTTTTGAGACCTACACACGCAATACGATGGATATCTCCGCAATTCCGATCGTCAAAAAGCTTTCTCATCTTCCGATCCTCGCTGATCCGTCACACGGAACCGGACGCCGTGACAAAGTTCCTCCCATGGGACGCGCCGCTATTGCAGCCGGCGCCGATGGCCTGCTGATTGAAGTCCACAATTGTCCTGACAAAGCCCTTTCCGATGGCGCTCAGTCCCTGTATCCTGAGCAGTTTGCCAAGCTGGTGGGCGAATTGCGAGTAATTGCTCCTGCCGTTGGACGAAGGCTTGTTTAAAATCAACTGAATAGTTTCTGCCATAGGGTCGATGCTTCTGAGATGAAGCTTCCGGCCCTGGATGGCGAATTTCTGTCTCGGGAAGCAATAAGTGTTCAATCAGATCACCATTATCGGCACCGGACTGATCGGCGGCTCTTTCGCGCTGGCCTTAAAGGCCGCGGGCTTTGGAGGCAAGATCGTCGGTTGCGATCGCCGGGCCGTTGTGGACCGCGCTCGCAGCATGCGCGCCATTGATTCCGGTACTGAAGATCCAGTGGAAGCCGTGGCCGGAAGCGACCTGATTGTGCTGGCAACGCCCGTGGGCGGAATCATCGACCTGATTGAGCGTATTGGTCCCGTTGCGCCTCCGGATGCGCTCATCACTGATGTTGGGAGCACGAAGAAAGAGATTCTTGAGCGGGCTCGCTCCGTGTTTGGAGACAAAGCAGCGCAGCATTTTATCGGCGGCCATCCCATGGCGGGCAAGGAACACAGCGGGCTGGAAAATGCTGAGGCAAAATTATTCCTGAATGCAGTATGGCTGCTGGTGCCGCAAGCCGGCCAGTCCACAGACCGTGGCAAGATCAAGGACTATTGCGAACTGCTGGAGAGAATCGGCGTTCGCATACTAAAGATGGATGCGGAGCGCCATGACCAGATGTGCGCCTGGACCAGCCACCTTCCGCAGATGATCGCCACCGCGCTGGCGGCAACGCTGGTTGAGGAACTGGGCGACAACCCTGACGTGCATGCCATTGGCGGACGCGCGCTGCGGGAGATGACTCGCATCGCATCCAGCCCTTATTCCATGTGGCGGGACATTGCGCACACAAATACGGCCAACATTGAATCGGTGCTCAGCAAACTGGAGCAGCGGCTGGTACACATTCGAGAAAACCTGCGCACGCCTGCTTTGCGTGAGGAATTTGATCATGCCAATCGCTTTGAGCTGGTCACAAGAGACGTTGCCGCCACGGTGCTGGTGCTTCCGGGGTGGCAAAACTCCGGCCCGCGCCACTGGCAGACGCTGTGGGAACAGCAGAACCCCATTTTTCTGCGGGTGCAACAGCGGGACTGGGAGTTTCCCCATCGCGACTGGTGGCTGGAGCGAATTACGGCGGAGGTGAAGCAGTCGCCGCCGCCCATTGTTTTTGCGGCGCACAGCCTCGGCTGTATCGCACTGGCGCACTGGTGCAAAGCGTCGCCGGCTGAGGTCCACAAAATCAAAGGCGCATTGCTGGTGGCGCCGGCTGATGTTGATGGCAAAGACGCTCCCAAGCAGCTCAAGGATTTTTCACCCGTCCCGCGCGATCTGCTTCCATTTCCGACGATCGTTGTGGCCAGCAGCACTGATCCCTATTTAACAATTGCCCGCGCCCGGGAATTCGCTCGCTCATGGGGCAGCCGGTTTGTCGATATCGGCGCCGCCGGACATATCAATGGAGAGTCCGGCCTAGGCGACTGGCCGGAAGGGAAGCGGCTGTTAAGGCATTTGGTTGAAGGAGAATGAAAACTGCAACAATCTTCGTTGAGCTGATCGGGGAAGGTACACCATGCTAGCGGCCAGTCGAAGCAGAGGAGCTAGAGGATGGCTCGTTCCGCCTTTTTGGTGCAATACCCGAGGATGAACATTGGAGATTCAAACCCGGTGACGTTGTGCAATGCAAGCGACAGCAGTTTCAAAACGGCTCTGATCTGGTCGCGTATATACGAAAAGCGTAACGCGCGTCACGAACCCTCATTTGCGGCCAGCGTTTCTGGTAATTAGAATCATCTGTTTATGAATAAAGTCGTTGCCAGCGCTGATGAGGCCGTCCGCGATGTAAAAGACGGTTCAATGATCATGGTGGGCGGTTTCGGCCTGTGCGGCATTCCCGCCGATCTTATCGAGGCCCTTGTGCGCAAGGGCGTAAAGGACCTGACCACGGTTTCCAACAATGCCGGCGTGGACGATTTTGGTCTGGGCAAGCTTCTCCAGACAGGACAGATCAAGAAGCATATCGGCTCTTACGTCGGCGAGAACAAGTTATTTGAAAAACTTGTGCTCACCGGCAAGGTGGTGCTGGAACTGAATCCGCAAGGCACGCTGGCCGAACGCATTCGGGCCGGCGGCGCGGGTATTCCGGCATTTTTTACTCCCACTGGCGCGGGAACCGTGGTTTCTGAAGGCAAGGAAATACGCGAATTCGACGGTCGGCCTTATGTGATGGAACGCGGCTTAAAGGCCGACTTCGCGCTGATCAAGGCGTGGAAAGCCGACCGATGGGGAAATCTGATCTTCCACAAAACCGCGCGGAATTTCAATCCTGTGATGGCGACGGCTGCGCGGGTAACAATTGTCGAGGTTGAAGAGATAGTGGAACCCGGGCAGCTTGATCCCGATGGCGTCCATCTGGCCAGCGTTTATGTGAAGCGAATTGTGTTGAGCAGCGGTCAGGAAAAGCGCATTGAGAAGCGCACCGTGAGGAAGAGAGCGTAATCATCCATGGCGACAACACCGGTCAATAAAGTAGACAAGCAAAAAGACGTGGAGAAGCGCGAGCGGATCGTGAAACGAATTGCGCGCGAGATGAAGGATGGTTTCTATGTGAACCTGGGCATTGGCATGCCAACGCTGGTGGCCAACTACATTGCTCCAGGCGTGGAAGTAATTCTGCAAAGCGAGAACGGAATGCTCGGCGTGGGGCCGTTTCCTTTTGAAGGCGAAGAAAATCCTGACCTGATCAATGCCAGCAAAGAAACCGTGACGGAAGTTCCGGGAACGGCATATTTTTCCAGCGCCGACTCATTCGCCATGATCCGCGGCGGCCACATTGACCTGAGCGTGCTGGGCGCCATGGAAGTGGACGAAGAAGGCAACCTGGCCAACTGGATGATCCCCGGAAAAATGGTGAAGGGTATGGGCGGGGCCATGGATCTGGTAGCGGGTGCGCGGCGCGTGATCATTGCCATGGAGCACACGACCAAAGATGGCACATCCAAGATCCTGCCTAAATGCACTCTTCCCTTAACGGGGATGAAAGTTGTAAATACAATCGTCACGGAGATGGCTTATATCAGCGTCACCCCGAAAGGCCTGTTACTGGAAGAGGTTGCGCCCGGATTGACGGCGGAACACGTGCAAAAGGCCACGGCGGCGCGGTTGATCGTAAGCCCGAATTTGAAGACAATGGAGTTTTAGGGAACAACCCAAACTCTTTTTGCGCAATCGGAAGAGAGTAGATGGGCGACGGAGGCAAGCAAATGCGTGCAGATCATGCTGAAATGTCCTGGGATTCAGAAAAATCAAAGTGGGTAATACGGATTTCCGTTGGCGAAGAAGTAATTCGCCGTTATTGCAGTCTGCCCCAGAGCGCAAGCGAAACGGAGCTTCGGTCGGCAGCGCAGGCAACGCTCAGGGACGAAGGCTATGAGCTTGAGGGCGAAGCTATCACAGTCGAAAATCCTAAAGCTGCCTGAGTCGATCATCGCTACTGGATCGTACGGACAGCCACAGATGATGCAACCATCAGCGCCTGGTTCCCGCCAAGTCTGGTACAGCCTGAGCAAGCTCTCTGAGTGAATCAGCAAAAGGCGACTTCGCAATTCCTCGCTCAGTGACAATGGCCGCCACGTACTTGTTCGGCGTCACGTCAAATGCGGGGTTCTCCACCAGCACGCCATCCGGAGCAACTTGCTTACCGGCGTGATGTGTAACTTCCCGGGCTGAGCGTTGTTCAATAGGAATTCCTTCGCCGTCCGGCATATTCATGTCCACGGTGGACCACGGCGCGGCAACATAGAAAGGAATGCCATGCTCTTTGGCCAGCACGGCCACGCTGTACGTGCCAATCTTGTTGGCCACATCGCCGTTGGCGGCAATGCGGTCCGCCCCCACGATCACGGCTTTGATCTTGCCCTGGCGCATCATTGCGCCGGCCATGTTGTCCGCGATGAGCGTTGTCTGAATTCCGTCCTTCATCAGCTCCCATGCGGTGAGCCGTGAGCCTTGCAGGAACGGCCGCGTTTCATCGGCGAAGACATGCAGTTTTTTGCCTGAAGAGATGGCTGAGCGGATGACGCCAAGGGCAGTGCCGTAACCGCACGTTGCCAGCGCGCCCGCATTGCAGTGCGTGAGCACTCCGCCGGACGCAGGCATAAGCGTGGCGCCGTGGCGTCCCATGGCTTCATTCGCGGCAATATCTTCCACCAGCATTTTTTGCGCTTCTTCCACCAGGTTGATCTTCACCTGGTGAACACCCTGCGGCGCCGCAACTTCAAACGTCTGCTGCATGCGTCGGATGGCCCAGAAAAGATTTACGGCCGTAGGCCGCGTTTCTCCCATGGTGCGGCAGATCTGGCCGAATTCAGTGCGCAGGGTCGCGATATCTGGAGCAGAGGAATGCTTGACACCGAGCGCGATGCCCATGGCCGCAGCCACGCCTATGGCCGGCGCGCCACGAACAATCATGTCGCGGATGGCGGTCGCAACCTCCTGGTAAGTGCCGCAGGTCACAAAGACTTCTTCCATGGGCAGCCGCGTTTGATCAATAAAGCGGACTCCCTGGCTGGTCCATTCAAGTGTGCGAATCATCTACCTAGATTGTAATTGGTGAGGGAAAGGCGCGCATCTTCGGCACGAATTGCCATCGAACCGCAAGTCTCTGAAAAAACGCGCAAACTGAACTGACCCGCAGTGAGCGGAGTTGTTGAATCAATAATTCTGGTTCCGTGCTAGTTGGGGCGCCGCGGCACCACTTGTTCATCGATGATTACAAACTGTGCGGGACAGGTGTTGGAGCCGCAGATCACCGGCACCACGCCGCGCATCTGTCTGCGCGTGATCAAGCCCAGTGTGCCGCATTCCGGGCAGGAGAGCACGGCCCAGTAAGGATCTTCCTGGTCGCCAACCTCGCCCGCATTTTCCAGCACAAAAATAGTTCCCGGCTCCATTTGTTCCGGAAGCCATTCCGTCACGATGTTCAGCTCTGCCACCATGGTCACCTCCGCCACTTTGTTTTCTCCCTTTTTTAGGACCTGCATTCATGCGCGCGCAGCCGGTTGTTTACGAACTTCGCCTTCTGCCCGCGTTTCTCGCCGCCTGCTTCTGCGCGGGACGGCGGTTGAATATCTCAGCCCGGACTTCCTTCACAGCGTCACTCAAGCAAATCCCCAGCAAAGGCTGGCGCGAGTTCTTGAGAATGTCGATCACCTGGCGCTGTGAGTTTTCCAGATAGATGCGTTTTCCATCGGTCAAGAGGTGATACTCCGATCCATTGCTCACCGCTTCCGCCAGCCGCCTTCCGAATTCCTTCTGCAGGAACCTCATGATGCGGCGGACGCGCTGCAGCGGGAACCCCTTGCGGCGGAGAGCGCAAATCACCGCGATCTCCGTGAGGTCGTCGAACGAGTAAAGCCGGATGCGGCCTTTGCGCTGCGGCTGCACAATACCGCGCTCGTCCCACCACTGCAGTTGTCGCGGCGTAATGCCCGTCAGCTTTACCACTTGCGCCGATGTAAAACGCTGGTCCATTGCTTATAGCTGCCCATTCACGCGCAAAGACGCACGCGAACAGGGCCCTGAAGAAATGTTTAAAACATTTCTTCCTATAAATGTTTGATTCATTTTAGGAGCAGTATCTAGAAAGTCAACAGGAAATGAATAGGACGTGCCCGGGATTATTTTGAAAGCAGAGTCAGCCGGTGGCAGTCAGGCGGAATAAAGCGCGGTAAGGAACAGGATAAAGCGATAGGCCTGCATCATGTAATCCATGGCGACAATCAGGGCGAGCGACTTTACCAATGCAAAACCAAATTTGTCATGGTAAAAGGCGCGGAGCGCTGGAACCAGATAAACAAGTAACAGGGCCTGGCCGGTGAAATAGAGAAAGTGATCGAGCGCCGTTTCACCAAACACAATGCCCCGATGCTGCAAAAGCACAAGCACGGGCTTGCTGATCCCGAACATGACGAGAAACAAGGCGATAACCCAAAAAGCGTAGAAGTGGAGGGCAAACGCGAGATGCTCGCCAACAACCCGCCCTTTACGCCATTCCAGCAGCGCAAGCACCAAGGCAAACATGGGGACCATCAGGAGCACAAGCGAGCGGGCCTGGAGATCGACAACATGGTCAAAAGCATGAGTGAATTCGGTCTCCGAAATCCCTTTAGCTGCCACGCGCTGTGCGACAAGCCTGGTAGCCAGCGAGTTGTATCCCGCACTGTGAGTGTGGACGTAAAGCGGCGTCTTCAGCCCTGTCCAACCGGTTAGCGGCTGCAGGAAGAAGTAAATGAGATTGGCGATAAAAAATATCTGAAAAGGATGCAAATACGGCTTGCGGCATCCGCGTGCGTACTCTGCGCTGAGGAAGCCGGGTCGGGTAAACAGCAATCTGAAGCTCAGAAAGATCTTTGAGTCAAAATGAAAAAACTCTCCCAGCGCATGGGACAAAAAGTGGTGAATGGACAGATCTGACGAAACAAACTTCTTTTCCCCGCAAGCCGCGCAAAAGCTGCCCAAAGCACGTATGCCGCATGTGGGACAGGTCCACTCCGGTGTTTCTGGTTTTTCATTGATGATGGCCCGCTTATCCATGGCCCCGGCGCTGCCACCGCCCACGAAATGGACGATTTCTAATTTGTCGCCATTTTTGAGCGCTGTCGTGTCCCACTGGGCGCGGGGAACGATTTCCAGGTTCAGCTCCACTGCCACGCGGTCCGGCTTCATGCCGAGCTGCGCCACCAGCGCAGCGACAGTCAGGCCGCTGGGAAATTCGCGTTGTTCGCCATTGATGTGGAGGGTCATAAGAAAGCTGCTGGCTGTTAGCCTTTGGCTTTTAGCTTGAGCATCGTAAGTATAAATTGATCGTCAAAACAAGCGTTCATGGGCCAACTCCGGCCCAAGGGCCCAGAGCCATTTAGTACCCTCTGCTTTTGTCCACTTCATTCAGCAGCGGCTGACCTGCAAGAAATCGCTTCATGTTGTCTACGATAAGGCGGTAATGGCGCTCCCACAGGCGCTCAGTGACAGCGGCGGTGTGCGGCGTGATCAGCATGTTGTCGAGCGACCAGAATGGCGAGCTAGACGGCAAGGGTTCTTCATTGAAGACATCCAGCGCTGCGCCGGCGATACTCCGCTTCCGCAGCGCATCGAGCAAAGCCGGTTCATCGATCAGCGGTCCACGGGCCACGTTGATCAGATAGGCGTCGGGCTTCATTTTTCCGAGCCGTGCGGCGTTCATAAGTCCTGTGGTGGCTGAGGTTACCGGGGTGCAGAGCAGGACGTAGTCGGCCTGGGGCAAAACCTCGTCGATCTGGGCGGAACTGTAGACGGCATCTGCGCCTTCGAGGCCCTTGGCAGGGTTTTCCCGGATGGCCAGGATTCTCATGCCCAGCGCTTTGGCGCGCACCGCAAACTCGCGTCCAATGCTGCCCATGCCGACGATGAGCACGGTGGAGTCGGCCACTTCACGCGGACGAGGTGATCCATGCCAGAGCTGGTCCTGCGACCATTCATGCTTTGCCTGATATTGCATTGCCTGAGGCAGACGCTTGGCCAGAGCAAGCAGAACGGCAATCGCATGTTCGGCGACGACCGGGCCGTGAATGCCAGTGGAATTGGTAAGGACGACGTTGCTTCGGATCAGTGCGGGATACATGAGCTGGTGCACGGCCGCGGCCGGCGAATGGATCCAGCGCAGTCTTTTGGCGGCGACAAATTGCTCGGGCCGCAGTGACCAGCCGATGAAAACGTTAGTGTCGGAGATTTCTTCCGGCACGCGGTCATAGTTCTGAAGCTGGATGAACGCATGTCCTGGAAACTCCTGCTGGAGGCGCTCGCGTATCCATGAGGGCGCGTGCCAGAGTTCAAAGCTGTGATAGTGGACGATGAGTGTTTTCATCTTCGTTTTTGTCGCTACGCTCCAAACCGCTACAGAGTTTGGTACATGCGCTCGGTCTCGGGCGCTTGGTGCAGGCGGCTCGGCGCGCAAGTCGGCCTCGCCGCATAGAAACCCGTTCTTCAAGAACCTTTAATCACACGCAGATCCTTCCCCGTCATTTCTTTTGGTTGATCGAAGCCCAACATGCCGAGGACCGTGGGAGAAATATCCTGCAATGAACCTTCCGATCGCAACGCCAGCTTTTTTGCGTCTTCGCTCACCACGATGAAAGGCACGGGGTTGGTGGTGTGCGCGGTGTGCGGGCCGCCGGTGGCCGGGTCGATCATCTGCTCGGCGTTGCCGTGGTCAGCGGTGATGAGCATTGCTCCACCACGGGCGCGGACAGCTTTATAAATCTCGCCCAGGCATGCGTCTACCGTTTCCACGGCCTGCACCGTGGGCGGAATCTTGCCGGAGTGGCCAACCATATCGGCATTGGCGAAATTGACAATGACGACATCAAAGGCCGAGTCATTGGCGGCTTTGATTACGGCTTCGGCGATTCCCTGGGCAGACATTTCCGGCTTTAGGTCATAGGTGGCGACCTTCTGCGAAGGAACCAGAACACGGTCTTCACCGGGAAAAGGCTTTTCCACTCCGCCATTGAAAAAATAGGTAACGTGGGCGTACTTTTCAGTTTCGGCAACGCGCAGGTTGCGCAGGTTATGCTCGGCCATCACGTTGGCCAGAATATTCTTTAGCGAATCCGGCTGCACCACAAAGGGGAGAGTGAACTGCTTGTCATACTGTGTCATGCAGATGTATTTCAGATTTTTGGGAACGCGGCTGCGCGGAATAGCGGCGTCGAGCGCTTCGGCGTCAGGCAGATCGCGGCCGCCCTGCGCAGTGAGGCCGCTTTCACGGGCAAGGCAGCGGGTGATCTGGCGGGCGCGGTCGGCGCGGAAATTAAAGTTGATGACCGAATCATCATCCCGAATGGTGGCCACCGGATTCCCACGATTGTCGACACAAGTGAATGGAATAATGAACTCGTCGGTTACGTCGCGATTGTAGGAATCTTTCACGCCCTGCACCGGATCGACAAATTCTCCGCCTTCTGCCTTGCCGGCGACCATGGCGTCAAAGGCCTTGAGTTCGCGGTCCCACTTTTTGTCGCGGTCCATGGCGTAATAGCGTCCGCTCACGCTGGCGATCTTGCCGCCGAGTTCGCGCATTTTCTGCTGCAACTGCTGGAGATAAACAGCGCCGTTGGTTGGCAGAGTATCGCGGCCGTCCATAAAGCAATGAACATAGGTGCGATCGATGCCGTTCTGCTTGGCCATGCGCAGAAGCGCGTAGAGATGGTTCTGGTGGGAATGTACGCCGCCATCGGAAAGCAGGCCGAAAAGATGGAGCTGGCGTCCGCCGCTGCGCGCGTTCTTCATGGCCTCAATCAATATGGGATTACTGTAGAGATCGCCCTTTTCAATCATCAGATCGATCTTGGTAATGTCCATGTAAACCACGCGGCCCGCGCCAATGTTCAGGTGTCCGACTTCACTGTTGCCCATCTGCCCTTGCGGCAGGCCGACAAAGCGTCCGCTGGTGTGGATGAGCGTGTTGGGATATTCCGTGAGCAGGCGGTCATAGTTGGGCTTGCGTGCCAGCGCAATAGCGTTGGCCTTGGAGGGCGGCGCGTAACCCCAGCCATCGAGAATGATAAGGACAAGAGGACGGTTCATAGATGAAGAAGAATTCTAAATGAAAGAACCCTACCACTGATAAACGCTGATGACACTGATCCACGCGGATCGCCAAAAGTCGGAAAGGCAAGAACCTGCCGCGGATTGACGCGGATGAACGCGGATCAGGACGGATTGCGAATTGCCAATATTGCCAAAATCGCCGAAAGTTAGAACCCCAATCCTGGATGTGCAGGAATTTGTCCTTGGCAAATTACAGATCAAAAATGCCAGGAGTGATAGCATAGGGCCGCTGCATCGGAGAAGATCATGATGATGAAGATTCTGGTGGCATTGTTGGTATTGCTGGCAGGTGTTTCCGGGGTAATGGCAGCCGATCAGTCGGAAAGCAAGAGCACGACGGCAACCACGTCCGCCCAGAGCAAAAACACTCAGAGCAAAGAACCGGCCAAAAAAGACGTGCCTGCGCCCGCTCAGGATGCAAGCAAGGACAAGGCTGAGAAGCCGGACATCCATGAATTTGTCATTGCCAATTTCAGCACCGAAAGCGGCGTTACGCTGCCGCAGGCGCGCGTGGTCTATGGGACGTATGGTCATCTGAACGCGGCCAAGGACAACGTGGTGTTGATGCCGTCGCATTACATGGCGGACTGCCACGGGTATGAATGGCTGATTGGGCCGGACCGCGCGCTGGATACTTCAAAGCTCTTTCTGGTTGCGACGGAGCTTTTCGGCAATGGTCATTCGTCTTCACCCAGCAACACGCCGGAGCCGTTTCATGGGCCGCGCTTTCCGGTGACGACGATTCGCGACAACGTGGAAGCGGTGCATCGGTTGCTGACGGAAGAGCTGAAGATCAAGCATCTGCGCGCGATTGTCGGGTTCTCCATGGGAGCGCAGCAGGCGTTTCAGTGGGCGGTGAGCTATCCGGAGTTTGCGGACAAGATTGTGGCGACGGCCGGCACAGCCAAAACTTATCCTCACGGCGTGGTGCGGCTGGAAGGACAGATTGCCGCGCTTACGGCGGACGCGGCGTTCCAGAATGGCGACTACACCGCGCCGCCGACCAAAGGCCTGGAAGCTTTTGCCACCGTGTGGACGGCGTGGCTGTTTTCACAGGAGTGGTGGCGGAGGGAGTTGTGGAAGGCTTCTTCGCCGCCGGGATCGACTTTTGAATCAGTGCTGCATGAATTCCGCACGAACTTTATTCCCGGCGCGGACGCCAATAACCTGATCCTGCAATGCCGCACGTGGGAGAAGCACGACGTGGGCGCGACTCCGGGCTTTAACGGCGACGTGGAGAAAGCCCTGCGGTCGATCAAAGTGCCATTTCTTTATATGCCGTCGGAAACAGACCTTTATTTCCCGATCGGCGACGCGCGGTACGAGGCAGGTTTTATGAGCACGGTGACGCTGACGCCGATTCCGTCATTGTGGGGACACACCGCGGGCGCGGGGCCGAATCCAGAGGACCTGAAGTTTTTGAATGAGAAGATTGGCAGGTTTTTGGGGCGGTAAAGGTGACACCTGGGGTTTCAACGGTTCAACATCATTGAATTCGCGTGGACGCCTTAAGGTCAGCCCAGGGAGGCGTGGGTGCGATGCCGAGAATCCAGCCTTCGATTTTGGCAATCTCGCGTTCGGCGGGAGCGAGAACGGGCGAAAGGAAATCTGAGAGCCGTCCTGCCGTGTCGGTACGGCGAAGCCATTCAGCAATAGCAAACGCGTCTTGCTGGTCGGCGGTTCGTCCTTCCGATGGGAAGCTCTTGTTCCACAGCGCGGGGTAAACTTCCGCGATCACGGAGGTGTTGGGTGGAGCCTGCCATCCGTCAAAGGGCCAGAAGTGTGCCCGACTGCCAAGATGCCGGCGCAGATAGCGCAGCCAGGGAAGGCCTGCGTGGGTGGATTTTGCCACCGAACCAGGGACGTTAAAGTGAAAAACCGACTTGGCCGTGCGGGCGTGCAGTTCGGTAAGACGCCGCCAACGGGAATCGCCCGAGCGCGCGGCCCCGTTTCCGCGTATGCCGTCG
>DAHUXR010000083.1 GCA_027307045.1 Acidobacteriaceae bacterium | reverse complement strand
TGGCCTTTGTGCATCACGATGATCTTGTCCGCGCGCTGGATGGTGGAGAGACGGTGCGCGATGATGACCGACGTACGGCCTTCCACCATGCGGGTGAGGGCTTCACGCACGCGGATTTCAGTTTCCGTATCGACGCTGGAGGTAGCTTCATCCAGCACAAGGATTTTGGGATTGTGCGCCAGCGCGCGAGCAAATGAAATGAGCTGTTTCTGGCCGGTGCTCATGGTGCTGCCGCGCTCCAGCACGGGGGCCTTGAAGCCTTCAGGCAGCGAGCGAATGAAATCAGCCACGTTCACGTTTTCTGCCGCAGTCTCAATGTCTTCATCGGTGATCCACTCGGTGCCGAGCCGAATATTATTTTCAATGGAGCCGGTGAAGAGGAACGGGTCTTGCAGCACCACGCCAAAGCGGCGGCGCAGATCGTTGAGGTCCATCTGGCGGATATCGACGCCGTCAATGCGGATTGCGCCTTTCTGAATATCGTAAAAGCGCATGAGCAGCGAGATGATTGTGGTCTTGCCCGCGCCGGTATGGCCGACGATCGCCACGGTCTCGCCCGGCTCGATGGTGAAAGAAACGTCGCGCAGGATCCAATCGTAAGTCTCAGCTTTGGTTTCTGCTCTGTTTTCAGTGGCTTCAGCTTTGGCATCGAGCGCGCCATGGCCGTTGGAGACGGCTTTCATTGCCATATGGCCGTCGTCGTCGGTTCCAACCGTGCGATAAGCGAACCATACGTGATCAAACTCAATGCGGCCCGCGCCTTCAGCCTTTTGCGGCAAAGCAGGCGAGGTGATTTCGACCGGCGTATCCAGCAGCTTAAAGACGCGCTCACTGGAGGCCATTGCGCCCTGCAGAATGTTGTATTTATCGCTCAGGTCCTGGATGGGACGGAAGAAGCGCTGCGCGTACTGCATGAAAGCCGTCAACACGCCGATGGTTACCGCGTTGCGCAGCACGCCGAATCCGCCAAAATAAATCACCATGGCAATGGCCACGCTGGAAAGGACTTCCACCACCGGATAGTAGAGCGCGTACGCCATGATTGCGTCTTTATACGCGTCCATGTGCTGGGCGTTGATCTTGTCAAAGCTGCGGTAGGCGCGCTTTTCACGATTGAATAGCTGCAGCACCATCATGCCGGTGACATGCTCCTGCAAATATGCGTTGATGCGCGCGATGGCGGTGCGAATGCGGCGGTAAGAGTCGCGCACGGACTTGCGGAAGACCATCGTGGCCCAGAAAATTAACGGCAGCACGGCAAATGTGATCAGCGCGAGCCACCAGTTCATCCCGAGCATGATGAGCACGATTCCGGCAAGCACGAAGATATCTTCAAAGATGGCTACCACGCCGGAGGTAAACATTTCATTCAGCGCGTCCACATCAGTAGTGACGCGCGTTACCAGCCGGCCCACGGGATTCCGGTCATAGAACCCGATATGCATGTGTTGCAGGTGGCGAAAGATCTGGCTGCGGAAATCAAACATGACTTTCTGCCCCGTCCACAGCATGAGGTACGTTTGCGTGTATTCCAGGCCAAAGCTGATCAGCAGCAGCGCGAAGTACGCGAATCCCAGCTGGGCGATGCCCACCAGCGGAAGCGGGCTAAGAAAACGGTCAAGAATACTGTGGTGGGCGGTCGACGAAAGATATTTATCGATTGCGGTCTTGGTGAGAAAAGGCCCCATCACGTCAGCGCCGGCCTTGAGGATGATGGACACCAGCGCAACCACGACCTGCCATTTGTATGGCCGCAGGTAGCCGAGCAGCCGTTTCATCAGGCGGCTGTCATACGCTTTACCTAGTACTTCTTCTTCCTGCGCCATGTCCTGATAACCATTCTAAAGCAAGCAGCGGGCGGAGCAGTCTCCGCTTGAATTAAGCTGCAAAGAAGATATTGAGTGGCGGAGCCGGGCAAAAGATTCAGTGAGATGCGCGGAGCTCAGAGTATTCTGGTACGCGCCTGCCCAGCAGCCATGCTTCAATCATGGCGTTCACCTCGTCCGGCGCTTCCTGCTGGATCCAATGTGAGACGCCGGAGAAGACGCGGAACGTCAGGTCGGTAACGTATTTTTCCGTGCCGAGCGTGGTGCGCAAGCTGAGCGCAACGTCCTGGTCACCCCAGAGGAAGAGCGTAGGGATGCGGATGGTCGGAATGTCGCGGCCGAAGAAGCGTTTCAGGCCGCCACTGCTAAAGAATCCACGATACCAGTTGAGCATGGCCGCGAGTCCGCCGGGCCGCGCGGCATTGGCGCGATAAATTTCCAGCGCTTCGTCAGGGAAGCGCGCGGGATTGCATGAGGTCCTGCGGATAAGTTCAGAAGCGCCGCGTCCCTGTCGCCGGCCAAGAATGAATTCCGGCAGCCACGGAAGCTGGAAGAAAAGCGTGTACCAGGATTTGAAAAATTGAGTCGGCTTGCGCACCTCGCGGGCAAAGCAGGCGGGATGCGGCAGGTTGAGAATCACCAGGCGATCGATGAGTTGCGGTTGCTCCATCGCAAGGAGCCACGCCAGCACAGCGCCCAGATCATGCGCGATCACAAGTGTTTCTTTCGGGTTGGCAGCCTTGATCAGCGAAGCCACGTCCTCAACCAGCGTGCGCGGCTGATAGGCTGAGACTTCACTTGGAGAATCGGTGTTGCCATAGCCGCGCAGGTTGGGCGCCCATACGCGATATCCGAAGCGCGCCAGCAATGGCATTTGATGCCGCCAGGAGTAAGCGTGCTCAGGGAATCCGTGCAGGCAGAGCGCAAGACAATCGCCAGAGCCCATGGTGGCGACCTCAAAGTTGATGCCGTTGGCGGCAACGCGGATGAATGAAACGTTAGGCCAGTTCATGGGAAGCCGGGAGAAAGCTTTTTCCGCGCCAGGCGATTGCGCGGTAGGAGACGCGGCATCGCCGCGTCTCTGGTTAACTTACGCGCCGCAGCACCAGCGCTGAATTCTTCGATCCAAACGCGATGCAGTTGCACACTGCATGCTCGATCTGCGCCGTGCGGCCAACTTCAGGGACGTAATCGAGATCGCACTGGGGGTCGGGCTTTTCAAGATTGATGGTGGGCGGAATCTGGTTGTGCTGCATGGCGATCAGCGTGGCAGCGACTCCCGCTGCGCCACAAGCGCCTTGCGGGTGTCCAATCTGGGATTTCAGCGCCGACATCGGGACCTTATACGCCTGATCACCCAAAGCGAGTTTGAGCGCGGCGGTCTCAATGCGGTCATTCAACTCGGTTGAGGTGCCGTGCAGATTCACATATTGAATGTTGTTCGCAGAAATGCCTGCTTCTTCCATGGCCAGGCCGATGGCGCGCGCCGGCTCTTCTCCTCCTTCCACCAGCCGCACACGGTGAAAGGCCTCACAGGTTGATCCGTAGCCGGCGATCTCACCATAGATGTGCGCGCCGCGTGCGCACGCATGTTCGTATTCTTCCAGCACAAACATCCATGAACCTTCCGCCAGGACAAAGCCGTCGCGATCAAGATTGAACGGACGCGAGCCGCGCTCCGGCGCGTGGTTCCATGATTCCGTCATGATGCGCATAAAGGTAAAGCCCTTAAGGATGCCCCAGGCCAGTGGCGAATCGACGCCGCCGACAAGCATCATGGGCAGCGTGCCGAGTTGAAGCTGGCGCGTGGCGTACGCGATGGCGTCGGTGGACGAAGTGCAGCCGCTGGTGACAACATGGCTCAGGCCGCGAAAGCCAAAGCGCATGCTGACTTCGCTGGACATGGTGCCCATGGTCCCGCTGGGAATGCTGAAGATGCTGATCTGTTTTTCCTTGCCGGCATAAAACTTGTGATACTGCGCGTCAGAAAAATCATGCGCCCCGCCGCCCGTACCCAGGACCACGCCGATCTCGCGTTTTTCGCCGAGCGACATCTTTTCGGGATCAAGGCCGGCATCTTTCAGCGCTTCGGTCGACGCCGCGACGGCCAGCGGCACGCAGCGAGAGACATGCTTGCGCTCTTTCGCCTCAATCCAGTCCAGCTCGTTGAAGTCCTGATTAGAGATTTCGCCGGCAATCTTCACGGGAAGGTCTTTGGCGTCAAAACTTGAAATAAGTTTTACGCCGCTCTTGCCGTCCAGGATGGCCCGGCAGAATGCCGTTTTTCCGATTCCGTTGGGGCTGACCACGCCCATGCCTGTAATCACCGCGCGTTTAAGCATAGACTCTGATTCTATAATTGATGCAGGATTTATGCGCCTCAAGCTGAAAGTATTGACCTATTACGTCCGACGAGCGCAGGGAGCATCCAACGCCATCATTTCTTCATTGGCCGCTGGCTTGATGGCGTTCTTTACAGGAGTTGTAGTTCCGATAACTCTGTGGGAAAAGTTCTCTAGTCATCGTAATGAGCCATCCGCAGATGTTCCTGTAGTTTTCTTCAGCCTGGTTTTTGGCGTGATATTGGCATTGGTCGCATTTGGTGCTTGTGTATGGTGGCTTTGGCCGAGCAGGGGGAAGGATATGGACGTCTGAAGGAATGTCACTCGGTATTTACATCTCGGTCCCGTTTTGCAGGTCAAAATGCACCTATTGCAACTTTGCGTCGGGAGTATTTTCCGCCAGCCAGATGGGGCGCTACGTGGAACGGGTGGCTGAGGATATCAAGTGGCTGCGCGGTCATGCCGATGGTCTTGGGGCAGTCATACCGGAAACAGTGGACTCCATATATATGGGCGGCGGGACGCCGAGCCTGTTGCCGCCGGACGAACTGAAGAAGCTCTTCTTCGTGCTGCGGCAGGAGTTCAAGGTTCTGCCGAAGACTGAGGTCACAGTCGAGTGCGCGCCGGGCACGCTGACCGATCAGGTCATCCAGGCATTGGCCACGCGCGGGGTGAACCGGGTGAGCCTGGGCGTACAGTCGTTTGTGGATCAGGAAGCCGCCTCCGTGGCGCGGTTGCATACGCGGGAGAAGACTCTGAGTGACATCGAGCGGCTGCGCAAAGCGGGCATCAGCAACATCAACGTTGATCTGATCGCTGGGCTGCCGCACCAGACGCGCGAGAGCTGGGAATATTCCCTTGAGCAGGCGATTGCGACGGGCGTCCCGCATGTGAGCGTGTACATGCTTGAGGTGGACGAAGATTCGCGCCTGGGCCGAGAACTAATTGCCGGCGGGACAAGGTATCATGCTCACTTTGTTCCCGACGATGATCTGACGGCGGAGTTCTATGAGACTGCATGCGACCGGTTGAACGCGGCGGGCGTTGAGCAGTATGAGATTTCGAACTTCGCGCGCGCGGGGTTTGAGTCGCGGCACAATCTGAAATACTGGACACGCCAGCCCTATCTCGGCTTTGGCGTGGACGCGCACTCGATGTTGCCGTCGCGCAGAGAACAAGCCGAAAGCGTGCGGCTGGCGACGACGGACGATTATGATCGGTTCTTTGTTGCGGCGGATTTCAAGGCTTCAGCGGTGAGCGCGGAGCAGGCGCTGGAGGAGAGGTTCTTCCTGGGTCTGCGATTGAATCGTGGTGTGGACATGGGGCGCGTGCGACAAGAGTTTGGCGATGTGGTCACCAAGTTTCGGGCGTCAATCGACGAACTGGTGGAAGATGGCTTGTTAATTCGCAGCGGAGAAAATCTGCGATTGACGAACCGTGGACGTTTGCTATCGAATGAAGTCTTTGGAAGATTTATTGCGGAAGAGAGATTGTCAACCTGATCGGTCCATGGGATTGCATCCTTGTAAGAACTCCCCTGAAGCGGCATGGCGGAAGAGACTTTCACGGGGTCCTTCGACTCTACCTCGCTCCTGATGTCGCGAGGTGCCGCTCAGGATGACAGATGTGCACGAATTGGTCGTCCCATGATGTCTGGGTGAAGTTGGCAACTGAGGGGAAGATGTTATGAGCAGAGCCTATGAGCACTAATCTGGTTGAAGCGGAAGCTGTCAGAACAGAGCAACGCAAACCGCGCGCGTCGATCGATCTGCGCAGTGATACTGTTACGCAACCTACGGCGGAGATGCGCCGCGCCATGGCGGAAGCCGAGGTCGCGGACGACGTTTACGGTGAAGATCCGACAATGAATCGCTTGCACGAGCGGGCAGCGCAGATTTTCCAGAAGGAAGCCGCGATCTTTGTTCCCTCGGGGACCATGGGCAATCAGGTGGCGATTCGCTGCCACACGCAGCACGGGCAGGAGATCATTTGCGAGGAGCGCGCGCACTTCATCAACCTGGAATCGGCAACGGTGGCGGCGTTTTCCGGCTGCCAGCCGCGGACGATCTATGGCGAAGACGGCGTGATTACCTGGGCGCAGATCAAGCAGAAGATTGCGCCGCCGGCGTACTATCGCGCGCAAACCGGGCTGATTGAGCTGGAGAACACGGGCAGCCTTACCGGAGGGACGGTCTTTCCGCAGGACGTGGCCGATGAAATTTGCGATAGCGCGCATGAGATGGGATTGCCGGTGCATCTGGATGGCGCGCGCATCTTTAATGCGGCGACGGCCATGGGCAAGCCGGTGGCCGAGATCGCGCGCAAGTTCGATTCGGTGATGTTTTGCCTGTCGAAAGGGCTGTGCGCGCCGGTGGGATCGATGCTGGTAGGCAGCAAGGCTTTTATTGACCGGGCACGCGTATTCCGCAAAGCGATGGGCGGCGGCATGCGCCAATCCGGAGTGCTGGGCGCTGCAGGACTGATCGCGCTGGAAAAAATGCCGGCGCGTTTGCAGGAAGACCATGACAATGCTCGCCTGCTGGCCGAAGGGCTGGCCGAGATCAGGGGAATCAAGATTGACGCAAAGAAGGTGCGGACGAACATTCTTGTGTTCAGCATCGTGGGCACGGGCATGGATACAGCGGAGTTCAGCCGCAAATTAGGCGATAAGAAAGTTCTGGCGGCCGGAATCGATCACGAGCAGATGCGCTTTGTGACGCACAATGACGTGAGTCGGGAAGATTGTGGGAAGGTGCTGGAAGTGGTAAGGGGAATTTGCGTCTAGGGTTGGGAACAGCGGTCCACTACTATGCCAGGTGAGTGGACCGCTGTGAGGGGTTAAAAGTCAGGTTGAAAAGGGATGCTAGGGAGTTGCGTCATTTGAGGCTTGCCTTGCCCCATTATCTTTTGAAATTCCTCGGCGCTGATCTCACGAGCAGTTCTGCGGCAGAGTACGCGATTGCTGTTATGGTCTGACATACATTCCTCCTTTCAGCATTCGATCTTCTTATGGTAATCCCGGAAGTCACACGGATGCTTGACAAATGACAAACCCAAGCAACCATCGAGTTTCAAATTGGCACAAGATCGAGGGGTTGGAATTGGGCACGGGCCGAAAGAAATGGATCTTTGCCTTTTCTAAGCCCTGATGTGTCGCCTCGCTGGGGCTCAATCAATTCGCCCAAGCACAATACCCAATGTGTGAGTTCCTAAATGGCTTCATTTTCAGCCTAAGGCCATGAGATTCTAATTCGCCTATAAGCTAAAAAGAGTGGAGTAAGCAGGTTTTTTACGAGATATACTTCCCGCCTCATGGCCAACGCACAAGCTTCCTCTGCATCGGTACCTTATTCAGCCAGCTATACAATGGATGAATTTTTTGCCTGGCAACCGGGCGCTGACTACAATGACCCATTTTGCATCGCCAATGCCCCATTGGCCCAGCGGTTCACCAATACGGATACGAGTTGTGACGCCGAGGCTGCGCAGTATCCGGGCGTTCTGCCGTGCTTCGATTACCCCGGGGGCGCGAGTCCGCAGCCGGTGCAAGGAACATCCGATTTCAATATTTATAACTTTTATTTCTGGCAATACATTGATGTCTTTGTCTATTTCAACGGGACTGAGCAATTAGGCCAGATTGTCCGTCCGCCTGTGTTTTGGGTCAATGCCGGGCACCGCAACGGCGTACCAGTGCTAGGCAACCTCTTTTTCCAGGGGCAGGACACGGCAAAGCTGGCTCAGCTGGTGGCGCAGGACAAATCCGGCGGATATCCAGGAGCGGACCAGCTGATTGCCATCGCCAAGTATTATGGTTTCGATGGCTGGTTCCTGAATCCTGAAGTTGATGGTGGAACGCCCAGCCTGGCCACCCAAGTCAGCAACTTCCTCGTCTACATTGAACAAAAAAAGTTTCCCGGCTTCCTGATGGCTTATTACGATTCGATGATCAGCGACGGAACATTGGGCTACCAAACCCAGCTAGACAGCGAGAACCAGATGTTCTTTCAGACGGCGAGCGGTCAGCGGGCCAGCGATCTATTTTTCGCCGACTATGGGTGGAAGTCAACAAATCTGAAGACCTCAAACATCAATGCGAACGCCTACCAGCGCTGTCCCTACGAAGTGTACTCGGGCATCGATCTTCAGGGGCAGGAATATGCGGTGGATCCATCGCTGCAGATGATCAAGCCTGACGGCCAATCCCCTTACACCTCAATCGCTTTCTATGGGACGCCGTTTACCTTCTGGGACAACAAGGGAAAATATACGCAGCCGGTTTATGCCGCACGCGAAATCGAGTTTTGGGTGGGGCCGATGGGCAATGCGAACGAACCGCCCGCCCAGGGATGGAAGGGAATCGCGTATTACGTCAGCCCTCGCTCAGTCATAGCATCCTGTCCTTTTGTCACGCGATTTAATACTGCGCAAGGCCAGTCATTCTATCTGGAGGGAACCCAAGCCCAGGCGGCTACCGGACTTTTTGGCAACTGGAGCAACATCAGCCAGGAAGATATTCTTCCGACGTGGCAGAACTGGTTGCAGAACGCAACGCTCACTGCGGGCTTCTCCTATGACACCGCCTATGATGGCGGTACGTCCTTGAAGTTTCAGGGTTCAGTAGAAGGAGGGCAGCAAAACCTGTTTCCGCTTTTCAGCACCCAGTTGGAGATTAAGGAGGGAACGCACGTTGGCTTGAGGTTCATGTCTCCTAACGGTGCGAACCCGTTTTTGAGCATAGCAATTACAGTGCAGGGTGTTGACGGTCCAACGTACTTCCCGGTTGACGCGCCCAACTCCTCTGGCTGGACCACGGCAGACATCGATCTTTCAGGAGACAATGGAGACGTTATGACCCAAATTGGACTTCTGATCGCGCCGCCGGAGGGCACTCCCAGCACGGATTACTTGTTGTACCTGGGGGAATTTTATGTCCTGACCGAACCAGTCAGCGTGCCCAACGCGCCGAACCCGGCCATTACAGCCCAAAACATCAATGGCCAGACGGCATCGCTCAATGTGAGTTGGGCTTCGCCTAGTCAACCTGTGTGGTATTGGAACCTGTTCGACCTGACGGACCCCAGCCAGCCGGTGTTTCTGGGCCGTTCATTCGCGCTGGTATTTAATGTTGCGAATCTGGCCTACCCGGCCAGCGGCTCGGTGTCGATTGTGGGCGTACAGGCGGTAGCGCTCGATGGAGGCACCAGCGATTACGGAAGCGTGAAGTTCGATTGGACTTCAGCTGCGGCGGTTCGGAGCATGAACTAAAGCCGAGCAGATTTTCCCCCCTTCAGCTTCGCTTAGGGTTGGGAACACTCATATTGTTTTTAATTTATCGAGAAGTTGAACATGATCTTGTGATCCATAGCGGCCCGTGACCCACTCAACCATGCTTTGATAGACTCATTGGTTCCCCAGCCAGGACGTGAAAAGGACCGAACCATGCCCTCACAAGTTTCAGCCGCCCCGGAAGTTTCTCTTGCAGAGTTTCAAGCCGCGAGAAAAATAGTTTCGTCGTTTGCCTATCACACGCCGCTGCTTACGTCGCGGCTGCTGAGCGAGCACACCGGTTTTGACGTCCGGTTGAAGGCGGAGATTTTCCAGAAGGGCGGATCGTACAAGCTTCGCGGGCCGCTGAATAAATTCAGCCATCTCACGGAAGAGCAGCGCAAGCGCGGCGTGATTTGCTCATCGGCGGGCAATCATGCGCAGGGCGTGGCGCTGGCTGCGGGCGTTTACGGGATTAAGGCCGTGGTGGTGATGGCCACGAACGCAACGCAATCCAAGGTGGACGCGACGCGGGCCTACGGCGCGGAAGTTGTGCAGCATGGGCTGATCTGGGACGAGGCCAACGAAAAAGCCAAGCAGCTTGTGCAGGAGCGCGGATACGCGTACATCCATCCTTTTGACGATCTGCAGTTGATTGCCGGGCAGGGAACGCTGGGACTGGAAATGTATGAAGACTTTCCGCAGATTGATATCGCCGTGGTGCCGATTGGCGGCGGCGGACTGATTTCCGGCGTGTCCATGGCGCTAAAGGCGTTGAACCCGAAGATCAAAATCATCGGCGTGGAATCGTCCGACGGGCCGGGCATGAAGCGAAGCATTGAAGCCGGGCACGTGGTGACGCTGGATAAGATTGACTGCGTCATCGACGGGCTGCGGGTGAAGCGAGTGGGCGAGAACAATTTCTCCATTGTGCAGCGTTTTGTGGACGACATTGTGACGCTGCCGGACAAAGAGATTTTTGACGCGATGATCTGGACCATGTCCCGCTGCAAGCTGGTGGTGGAAGGAGCGGCCGCGGCGCCGGTGGCCGCGTTGCTGCATGGGTTGATCAAAGCTCCCAAGGGATCAAAAGTGGTGGCCGTGCTGAGCGGTGGAAACGTGAACCTGGACCAGCTTAAAGGATTGAAGTGGAATTAGAGATATTTTGAAGCCTCAGCGGCTAAAGCCGAATTTTCAATTGTCTTATCGCAGGCATAAATGCCTGCTCCACCCTGTAGTACACCAACTTTTAGAAGAACAAAGTCTTTGCTTAGTGCGGGGAGATGCGATAGCTTACCCGCATGGCCAATCCACAAGATGAACTGGAGGCCCTGCGGGCGCAGGTAGCGTCGTTGACTGCGCGCGTTCACCGGTTGGAACAATCGGCGGGCGTCGAACCTCCATTCACTTCCGCGACACCTACGCCTCCGCCACCAATCGGCAGATCGCCGGGCGAAGCAACAACAATCAAAATTTTGCGCGAAGAGGCGGAGCGCGGACCCGTTCCCCCACCGCCGCCCATGCCGCATATTCCGGCAGGGCCTGCAGTGGCGGCGCCCAAGCTTGCCCCATCCGCGCAACGCTCGTCAGAAGATCTGGAAGGCACCATCGGCAAGCTGTGGCTGAATCGCATCGGCATTGTTGCGATCCTGATTGGCGTTGCTTATTTCCTGAAGTACGCGTTTGACAGTGGCTGGATCGGGCCGGGTGGCCGCGTGGCGATTGGCTTGATCGCCGGCATTGCCGTCATAGTCTGGAGTGAGAACTTCCGCAGGAAAGGCAGCGTCGCGTTTTCTTATTCGCTCAAGGCTGTCGGCATCGGCATTCTTTACCTGTCGTTATGGGCGGCGTCGCAATATTTCCATCTGGTCCCCGCGTCGGTGGCGTTTGTCGCCATGATCCTGGTCACGGCATCGACCATCACGCTGGCGCTCACTCAGGACGCGGAGATACTGGCTGTTTACGCAATGATTGGCGGCTTCAGCACGCCCGCGCTGGTTTCCACCGGAGAGAACCACGAGATCATTTTGTTCTCCTACGTCCTGCTGCTCGATATCGCAATCCTGGCGATGGTGACTTTCAAGCCCTGGCGGCGGATCGTGTGGGGAGCCATGCCGGGAACCGCGGTGATGTATATCGGCTGGTCGGCACAATTCTATGATTCAACGGAGCGCACGGTAACGGTTTTATTTGCGTCCGCATTTTTTGCGGTGTTTGCGCTGGCGCCGCTGCTTACGCCGCTTACGCGCTCACGCTGGCACCCAGGCATGTCCATTACGCTCACGCTGTTGCCGCTGGTGAATGGCGGAGCATATTTTCTGGCGCTTTATGCCATGTATGACCGCGAAACCGTTACGCTTACATGGTATGCGCTGGCGTTGGCCGCCGTGTATCTGCTGCTGAGCAGCCAGTTCAAGCGCCGCGTGGATGGCGACCCAGACGTGGTAAAGACGGTCAACCTGCTGCACGTGGCAGTGGCAATTGCGTTTATCACGGTTGCCGTTCCGCTGAAGCTGGATGCGCACTGGATTACGATTGGCTGGCTGATTGAATCTGCCGTGCTGCTGTTTGTGGGCGTGAAAGCGGACACGCACTTTCTGCGCATTTTTGCCGGATGCACGCTGGCGCTGGGCGTGTGCCGGCTGCTGTTTATCGATAACTTCTCTACTCAGACGCTGGTCTTCAATACCCGTTTTGCTACATTCATGGTTGCGATAGCAGTGATGGCCGGGATAGTAATTGCCGGAAAGCGGTTAGCTTCTGAGAGGGAGCAGCCGTTCATCATGCTGGCCGGAATTGCGCTGAACGTACTGGCCCTGATTGCGCTGACGCGGGAGGCCAATGACTACTTTACCCGCCACATTGCGGAGACATACCAGCAGCGCAACATGTATGAGGCCGCAACACAACTGGGGATTGCGCGAGATTTCAGTTTCTCCGCCATATGGATTGTGTACGGCGCGGCGCTGATGGTCATCGGCTTCTGGAAGCGATCGGCCTTCATCCGCTGGCAGGCCATGGTGCTGCTGGCAGTTACCATTGGCAAAGTTTTTCTGTACGACTCACGCGAGCTGGAGCAGGTTTACCGCATCCTGAGTTTCATTGCGCTGGGCGTGATGCTGATGGCCATTTCATATGCTTACCATCGCGATTGGTTCAAGTTATCTCCAAAGAAAAGTAATGACGGCACGGAGCAGGAGACTTCAGCATGAAGATAGCAGCGGCATTGCTGGCAACGATGTTTCTTGCCGGACCTTCCATTCCGTACTTCAAATATCAGAGACCGGTGCAGGCGCAGCCCGGCGGCCAGCGATATATAGCGGTGGATGAACAGGTTTGGAAGAATGCGCGACGTGACCTGGGCGACTTGCGCCTGTACAACGGCCAGCAGGAAGTACCTTATGCGCCGATGGTGGAGAGCGGCAGCCGGGAAAACGACAACAAAGAAGTGAGCGTACTGCAACAATCGGTTGTGGGCGGCAAGACGCAGTTCCTGATAGACATGACAGGCGTTGCGGAGTATGACCACATTGATTTGAGGCTGGCGACGAAAAACTTTGTGGCGCACGCGCGCGTGGAAGGCCAGGACGATCCGCATGGCAAAGATTGGGCTTTGCTGGGCGGACCAATTCTTTACGATTTGTCAAAAGAAAATCTGGGCGGGAACAGCGTTCTGCGGCTGCCGCTTTCCACCTACAAATATTTGCGAGTCACCATTGATGGCCCGGTAAAGCCCGCGGATATTCTGGGCGCAAGCTCAGAGTTTCGGCAGGAGCAGAAAGCGGTGTGGCGCAATGTGGGCGGAGCGCCAATCTTCACGGAACTGCCGGCAGGCGCGCCCCGTGGCGATGCTTCCCGCGTGGCGCGCAAAGGTACGGAGCTGACATTTACCGTCCCGGAAAACGTTCCGGTGAACCGGGTGACATTCGAGATCGATCCGACGCAGCAAAATTTTCGCCGGTCAGTGCAGGTTGAGGGCGAGAAAGACGCTTACATCGGATCAGGAGAGATTGACCGCGTCCACATGGTGCGGCAAGGCCAGAAAATTGATACAGACGATTACGACGTGAGCTTTTCCGCTGTCGGACAAAAGGAGATCAAAGTCATTATCGATAATGGCGACGATCCGCCGTTGAAAATAAAAAGCGCGCGGCTGCAGCAACTGGAACATCGGCTCTACTTTGACGCACCGGCATCCGGGCCGCTGACGCTTTACTACGGCGACGAAAAATTGGACCAGCCTATCTATGATTACGCGAAGCTTTTTTTGCTGGCGAAAGACGCGGCCCCGGCGCAGCTTGGAGCAGAACAGGCCAACGCGGCCTATACGGGGAGGCCGGATGAACGTCCGTGGACAGAGAAGCACCCGGCAGTCTTGTGGATTGCGATTGTGGCCGCAGTACTGATCCTGGGCGCGATTGCCGTGCGGTCAATGAAGACCGCGGTCGCCGCTTAGTGGAAAACGGCCATCGATTCTTTTTTGGGCTGGCTGGCCAGATTCTGTATATAGCCTTTCAGCCGCTCTTCAGAGTCTTCTGCCGTGAATCCTTGAAACGCCACTCCCATGCCCACGCCGGGATGCGAGCTGACGGTTTTTCCGGCAACATGGATTTCCTTGTCGCCGGCCTTGATATCAAGCGTGACTACCTGACCTGTGGGTAGTGGTGAAAAGGTAAATATGTAACAGCCGCCCAGCGAGATGTCGCCCACGGTGCCCCAGTATCCGGCCTGACCGACATCAGGATGAACACGCACGCCGGTATCGCACACAAAACGCGGAAACCTGCGGCGCTCTTTATATTCAACCGCCATATAACACTCCTTGCTACCTCAGACCCTTTACCTCCCGTGAACCCTTGATGGGCAGTATTGTTCCACTGTTTGGAACCGCCGAAGCATTACGTTGGATAGGGGTGCAAAGGTACAAAAGGGCGATGTACGGCGGTTCTCTGCTCACATCCCGAGTGGAGCAGGGTAACGCTATAACATCCAAGATGATAAGGGTTAACGACTTTAGATCAGCGTTTATCTGCGAAAATCAGCGGCGGAAAAATTCTTAACTTCTACGCGCGGTAGGGTTCCCTCACCCGCTCCGCGGATTCGGGATTGCAGAACTAGCGCAGCGCTTCCTCAACTTCGCTGAGCCAGTCTGGTTTCTTTAAAACTTCGCGAGGCTTTGGACCATCGGCGGGTCCCACAATTCCGTCATTTTGCATAAGGTCAATCAAATGCGCGGCGCGGCCATAGCCAATGCGCAAGCGGCGTTGCAGCAGGGAAGTGGATGCTTTGCCGAACTCAATCACCAGTCGCACGGCGTCCTGATAAAGTTCGTCGTGCTCGCCTTCGCCGTCGTCGCCGGAGGCACCATCTGCCGCTGCGCCGTCCACTGTCTCGCGTTCTTCTTTGGGGACTTCCAGAAATTTCTGCTCATACTGCGCTTGCGCTTGCGCGCGCCAGAACTCGACCACGGCATGCGTCTCTTTTTCCGACGTATACGGCGCGTGCAGCCTGTGTACCCTCGCTGAGCCTGACGGCAGATACAGCATGTCGCCTTTGCCCAGTAGCGATTCCGCGCCATTCGCGTCAAGGATCGTGCGCGAATCGATCTTCGTCGCTACGCGGAAAGAAATGCGCGACGGAAAATTCGCCTTGATCAAGCCGGTAATCACGTCCACCGAAGGCCTTTGCGTCGCCAGCACCAGGTGAATCCCGACGGCCCTGGCCATTTGTGCCAAGCGCGTAATCGATTCCTCGACGTTTGACTGATCAAGCATCATGAGATCAGCCAGCTCGTCAATGATGATCACAATCTGCGGCAGCGGCTTCTCGTCGCTTTCATCTTCAAACAGGCTGGGCGTATCGCTTTCAAACAGTTTGTTGTACTGCTCCAGATTGCGCACGCCTTTGGCGGCCAGCACTTTCAACCGGCGTTCCATCTCGCGGACGGCGTTGCGCAGCGCGTTCGCCGCCAGCTTGGGCTCAGTGATGATCGGGACGTACAAGTGCGGCACGCCTTCATAAATCCCCAGCTCCAGCCGTTTCGGGTCGACCAGTATCAGCCTCACCTGCTCCGGCGTCGACTTATACAAAATCGACATGATCATCGCGTTAATCGCCACAGATTTTCCTGAGCCTGTCGAGCCGGCAATCAGCAGATGCGGCATCGTCGCTAAATCCGCCGTAATAATGCGGCCGTTGATGTCCTTGCCCATCGCCAGCGTCAGCTTGCTCTTCGTCCCCAGAAATTCCTGTGACTCCACCACTTCGCGCAGCCAGATCGTCTCGCGATTGTGGTTCGGCACCTGTATCCCGACGGTCGATTTCCCCGGCATGCGCTCAATCAAAATGCTTTCCGCGCGCAGCGCCAGGCACAGATCGTCGGAAAGCGAAGTGATGCGGCTATATTTCACGCCTGCATCCGGCTTAAATTCGTAGGTCGTCACCACCGGGCCCGGATTGATCTGCGTCACCGCGCCGCCGACTGAAAATTCCGCGCATTTATCCGTCAAGACCTCAGCCAGCGCTTTTACTTCCGCTTCATTTATGGCTTGGTGGTCTTCTCCCCGATGCAAAAGTGAACTGGGCGGAAGCTTGTATCCTCCCGCGGCAATCTTGGGCAGCACGGTCTTGCGTTTTCCTGAAAGGTCTTCGCGCGCGTTGATCGCCGGCTCCATCTCAGCCGAAGAACCCGCAGCAGAAGAAGCACCCGCACCCGCCGCCGAACTCGAAGCCGAACCCGCACCAGCACCATTCCCCGCCGTCCCGCTCATCGCGCCAGCATTCCCCGATGCCGACTCCATCGCCTGCGCAAAAGCTGCCTGCATCGCGGCGTCAGCGGCTAAAGGCTCTTCATCTTCAAATGTGCGCTCGATTCCTGTCTTCACCGGCTGAGCAGCAGCGTCAGCCGCCGCGCGCCTCCGCGCCAACTGCGCCGGGCTCACTATCACGCCGCGCTCATTCGCGTTGCGCAGCGCAGCCGCTTTGGCAGCTTCTTTCTCGGCTTTCTTTTGTGCGGTAGCTTTCGCGCGCGCCGCACGCCAATCCTCAAAGCGCTGCCACACCGCCAGCACAAAGGCAAAGCGCGTGTTCAGCCAGATCTGCATGTTCACAAATGAGAACGCCGTAGAAAGATACATGGCCACCGCCACCACGGCCCCGCAGACAATATATGCGCCCACGGTATTGAAATAGTGGAGCAGCACATCGCCCACAATGCGGCCCAGCAGGCCTTCAATGGCCACGGCATGCATCCAGCGCAGGTGCCCGGGCAGCAGCGCCAGCAGCGCCGGAGTAAAAATCAGCAATATCGCAGCGCCCAGCGCCTTCGCCCCCGGGCTAGCCACCGGCCTGGACTTAAACCAGCGCGCACCCAGCAGGCCAATCATCACCGGGGCGGCAAACACAAAGATGCCAATTGACTGCAATAGCAAATCGCTCACCATGGCGCCAAACAGGCCAATCCAGTTGTGTGCGGCGCCTGAGCTCAGCGAGCCCGCCGTATTCAGTGAGGGGTCCAGCGGAGAGTAGCTGGCCAGCGCCAGGAAAAGGAGTGTCGCGGAGACAAACAGCAGGAACCCTACCAACTCATTGAGCCGGCGGTTCTTCGTAGGCGTGAACGCACGCAGAAAATACTTCATTGGGGTCTGTCCTTTAGCCCGTAAGCCGCGGTAAAAGCCGCATTTTCGCTGGCCAAACCAGCGTTGCAGGCCAAAAGTCCAGAGTACACCAGAGCCTGCTCATTATAACGGAATCTCCGCGCGAAATAGGCCACAATTCCGTAGTCCTTTAGGACCATGGGGTAACGAGACATGTTCCTGCTCATGCACTTCTCCGCGTCTCGATTCACGCATCCGTCGTTTAAATCCATACCGTATATCCCTTGTCATCCTGACCGACCGCGAACGAGCCTTGCGAGCGAGCGGGAGTGGAAGGATCCCGACAGTCTTTCCTCTGCCCATGCCGCATCAGGGAGTTCTCTCGACAAACGTATCCCGAACTCTTTCCTGCCTCTGCCTGGTTTCCCATCTCGCGCTCCTTTATTTCGATGCAAGTAGCTGGATCCGCGAAACCCAATCTACACCACGGAGTCACGGAGGCACGGAGAAGATCCTGAGGTTTGCTTTTCCGATGTCGGCGATGTCGCGCGATCACGGCGATGCCGGCGATTGTCATGATCCGCGCTTATCCGCGTTTATCTGCGGTAAGCTTTGGTTTTTCCGATCTCGAATTTCTCCGCGTCTCCGCGCCTCCGCGGTGTGCTTTTGCTTTTCCGATCACCGGATCACCCGATCACCAGATCACCCGATCTTGTTAAGCCCCCGGCCTGTGCCACGTCATCGTGCTCAACTCCAGCACCTCCAGCGGACACTCCGGCCAATTATGTTTCCAGCAAACAATCATGTCGCATCCATCCACCGGATGCTGGTGCACCAGAAAATTCCTGCTTTCCCACTCTAGCTCCATCTTTCTCGGCACCCACCGCTCGGGCTCAATCTCGTGCATCGCTTCGCAGTCGGGGAAGGCCGCCTGGACCCGTGTAATGGCAAAGCCCTGTTCGCGCGCTACCGCTCCAAACAGGACCATTACTCCGGCTTCATTCGTCGGCGCATAAACCAGCGGGCTGGCCGTCATCATCATCGGCGGCCCATACACGGGCCCGTCAATCGGGCGCCTCAACCTCGTAAACCTGCTGGCGGTCCTGCCCGTACTACCGGGCTTTCCTGGAGCGTTTTCCAGGTGCTCCACCACAACATCCAGCACGTCCTTCCAGGCTGCCTCCAACCCTTCCCCTCGGGCATACTCCAGCATGCCTGCCGGCACATGGCCCCAGCCTCCGTAATGCCGCAGCAGAGGACGGCAGCTGTACTTGGCATGGATTTCGAACTCCCCCAGGGTTGGGACTTTTCTCAGCTCGCGCACCACACCGGCCCAGTCTGTAAACAGGCTGCCCAGGTCCAGCCGGTACGTTCCTCGCCGTTCCAGGCCGCTTTGTGCCAGGGCTTCTCTGTATGAAATAAAGTTTTTCCGTATCGCATGTCGGCGGACAGGGGTTATTTTCAGCAATTCCAAAAGGCTCGGCACGTGGCCAATGTCTTTGGCGCACTGCTGGATAATCGCGATCACTTCATCTCCAGACACAGCTCCCTCCCATAAAAAGGTCAGAATTCTTGTGGTTTGGGTTTTCGCTCTTAGAACAAACACCAATAGCCAAAAGCCGGTTTTTCTTGCTTTTCCGGCTAATTGCCAATTGCTAGCTGCTTAAAAGCTATGCCGTATCGAGGCTGTTTCTGGATGATGGAGGACTGAAGGCGGAGTTGCGGCTTAGAGTTCTCATGCTGAGGGCTCTCTTTTCTTTGATTTTTACACCAGGCCAGTTCCCCTGAATTACCGCTGGCCAATGATTTCGCCCGGTGCCGCGACCGGACGAATTCAGAAGGAAATATAGCAAATAACCGTCGAAGAGTCAACAGATAAAATGAAGAAAATCCTCGTATTCTTCGAGCAGCGAAAAGTTACAATTCCGACGATGACGTGTTAGCCTTGGGCCGTTCAAAAGAATGGACTTCGTAAAGGTTCTAACCGGGAGACCGTCCCAACCCAATGGAAGAAAAGAACTATCTTGTATTGGCGCAGTATAGAGAAAACTCCGATTATCAGGATGAAATCGGTAAGCGCTATCGTTTTCCACGAAAATATTTCAATCAACTGACCCTACCTGCCATCGAATTTATCTATTTCGAACCAAAGAGGGCCGGGAAGGGAGAATATTTCGGCTACGGGCAAATAGCCAAAGTGGATCCGGATCCTCAAAACCCGGATCAGTTTTTTGCTGAAATCATTAATTACCGCCCCTTCTTGAAACCCGTATCCGGCTCAGATGAAAAGGGACAACCTCGCGAATTTGGTCCTTATTCCAATCCTCAAAACGCGGTACGAAGAACCAGCCCCGAAGTTTTTACCGCTATTTGCGAGGCAGGTGGAATCGATCTTGGTTCGCTAGGTGTCGAAAGCGAGAGTCCTGAAAGTGGTGAGCCAATCACCGATCCATTTGAGCCATCGAAAATCAAAGTGGATCGAGAACCAATGTCGGTTTTTCAAGTACTGCGTAAGATGGCTCTAAACGAAATCGTCCTAAATCCTGAATTCCAGCGCAATCTTGTATGGGATCCAGTGAGACGTTCGCGTCTTATTGAATC
>DAHUXR010000082.1 GCA_027307045.1 Acidobacteriaceae bacterium | reverse complement strand
AAAGAAAGTGTTCTTACCCCCGATTACGACGGCAAAGAGGCCGATGACGATTGCGGAGAAGATTTTTGCGCGGCATATGCTGAACGCGGAAAATGAGCAGGGCGTCGCGTCTGTGAAGCCGGGGGATTCAGGTTTTGCCCGCACCGATCTTCGTTTCAGCCACGAGTATGTTACGCCGATGTCGGCGATCTTCTTTGAGCATTTTGTGGGCAAAGACGCGGAGGTCAACGATCCGGCGACGATCCTGTTTTTCCGCGACCATCTGACTTTTCTGGACGAAGTAATTTCAGAAGAAAAAAAGAAGATGGGGCTGCTGGATCTGGCGGGGCAGCTCAAGTACAAGCAGGAAGACTTTGCCGCCAAGCAGGGCATCAGGCTGCATGGCGAGTTGAAAGACCGCAAGGGCTCGGAAGGAATCTGCCATTCGATTGTAGCGGAAACGTATGCGCTGCCGGGACAGTTGAATGTGGGGTCGGACTCGCACACGCCGCATGTGGGCGCGGTGGGCTGTATTGCATTTGGGATCGGGACCACGGATGTTTTTAATTCATGGATCACGAAAGACGTCCGCGTGAAAGTTCCGGAGTCAGTGAAAGTAATCGTTCGCGGCAAGCGCAAGCCTAACGTGACCGCGAAAGATTACATTCTGCTTCTACTCAGCATGGAATATATCCGCAGCGGCAAGGCTCTGGCCAAGGTGATGGAATATTCCGGCGAGGCGATTGAAGCGCTGAGCGTGGACGAGCGCGCCACCATGACGAACATGGCGGCGGAGATCGGCGGCTTTACCGGCATCGTTGCGCCCGACCAGAAGACCGTGGAGTTCTTGATGGAGCGTCGCGGCATGTCACGCGCGCAAGCGGAGAAGCATTGCGAAGGTCTCTTCAGCGATCCTGACGCGCAGTATGCACATGTGATCGAGTTGAACGCCGACGATATTACGCCGATGGTCGCCACGCCGGGAGATCCTGGGAACGGCAAGTATATTCGCGACCTGAACACTCCGGTTCCAGTGGAGATTGCTTACGGCGGCACATGCACAGCGGGCAAGAATGCTGACATGGATATGTACGCGCAGGTGCTTGCTGACGCGTTGCAACAGGGCAAGCGCGTGGCGGAGTCATGCAAATTCTATATCCAGTTTGGCTCGCAGGAAACGCGCGAGTACTGCGTGCGCAAAGGCTATCTCGACATCTTCAAGCGAGTGGGTGCCATTGTGATTGAGCCGAGTTGTGGCGCGTGCATCAATGCCGGGCCGGGAGTTTCGACGCGGCCGGACCAGGTGGTGATCAGCGCGCAGAACCGCAATTTTCCTGGCCGCAGCGGTCCAGGACTGATGTATCTGGCCAGCCCGTACACGGTGGCCGCCAGCGCAGTGGCAGGATATATCGTTGAGTATGAGCCCAACGGCACGGAAGCGACACCGTCCGCGATCGGCTTGGAGAAGCAAGGACGCAAGTAAATCGGCGCGTCGCGGTTCTGATCTAAGGGCTGAATGGTAGTCGCGGAGTTCGCGCCTGTTGTTTCGTCCGAACCTCATTTTCTATGTGTGGACGCTACCGGCTCACTTCAAAAGAACGATACATCGCGCAGCATTTCGGTCTCGACGAGAGCGAAGTGCACTGGACGCCGCGTTACAACATTGCGCCGACGCAGGAGGCCGCGATTGTCCGCCAGGACAGGAAGCAACCGAAGCGCAATTTCTCCTTGATGCGCTGGGGATTGATCCCCGCGTGGGCCAAAGATATTTCCATCGGATTCAAAACGATCAACGCGATGTGCGAAACCGCCGCGGAGAAAGCTGCCTTCCGTGAAGCCATGCGCAAGCGCCGTTGCCTGGTTCCGGCCGACGGGTTTTATGAATGGCAGAAGCTTAGCAGGAAGGAGAAGCAACCGTACAACATCGGCATGGCGGATGATTCGCTGTTTGCGTTTGCAGGACTGTGGGAGCGCTGGCACGATCCGGCGGGAGCAGCGCTAAATAGCTTTACTATCCTCACGACCGATGCGAACTCACTGGTCTCAGGCATTCACGACCGCATGCCGGTGATTGTGAAGCCGGAAGACTATTATCTGTGGCTTGATCCAGGCATGAACGATCCTGCAGGTGTGGCCGATCTGCTGAAGCCGCTGGATGCGCGACTGATGAAGAAGTATCCGGTGAGCACGCGCGTGGGCAATGCGGATAATGATGATGCGGAGATCATCAAAGAAATTGTGCCAATATCAGCGGCTCCGGAAACGGGAAGATTGTTTTAGCGATTGTTTACTGCGTGCTCCGCCCAAGCGCGTGTTGCAGCGATCTGAGTAAGCAAAGATTTTATTTTGCTTCCAGGACTACCTGTTCAACTTTGTAGCCTTTGTCGCGCAGTTGTTGAGCGATGCCTTTGTCGCCAATGATGTGCGCCGCGCCGACGACCACAAAAATCGGCTCTTTGCCTTTGAGGTATTCGTCCATCTTGCCAGCCATGACAACGTTGCGATCATCCAGAAGTTTTTTTTCAAGGCTTTTTGATCCTACGTCGTCCTGCTCGTCCATCACTTTTTGCAATGCATCGGGGTCGCCAGCGACGTAAGCGGCCTGCGTGCGCCTGATGATGTCTTTGGTCTTGTCGCCCTCCTTCAAGGTCGCGGCCAGCATGCTTTGTTGCTCTTCTTCAGTGGCTTCAGCAAAGATTGCAAGCTGTGATTCCATGGTTTCCAGTTCGTCAATCCGCTGCGGCGGCTTGCTTTCGTCGAGGAAGTGCATGTCGATCCCAAAGGACGGATCTTCACCCGCCTGTTGCCACGCCATCGCCGCGATGGTTACGGCCACCACCCACGGTTTCAGCTGTTCCATTCCCTGGCGCGGCACGTTGTGGCGGGTGCAGAAATCGTCCAGCGCGGCCTGCGTTTCTTTAGAAAGATGTTTGGTCAGCGAATCGTCAGCCGTATAGAGGCCGTATTTCTGTATCAGGCCGATCATCTTGGCCTGGTCAGCGTTCTTGATGTTGATCTCAACAGCCAGGACTTTCGCGGCGGCAAAGGCGGATTCAACTTCTTTGGGCAGCGGATACATGCTGCTGTCGCCGAGGTGGATGGAACCGACGAGGTACACCGTTGCGGTGGGAGAAGCGGCCTTCCACATCAGGAACCGGCGCGGTTTTGGCTGCGACGGCGCGGCTTGCTGTGCCTGAGCTGCGCCCAAAAAAGCCAGAAGCAAAAGTAAAACCGCATGGATGTGGCGCCGCCGCTTTAGCATTAAACAATCTCCTCAAAGAAAACGAGCCTGATGGTGGGGAGTCGATAACAAATTATACCTTTGGATGCAGCCAAGCCGGCCCACTCAGCCGTTCACTCAGACGCACTGGCCTTGTGTAAGGCGGGATGACGTTTTGCCGTTTTGTCAGTCAGAATGAATTAAGATGCCAAGGCTCCTCTCGATAGTGGTTCTTGCTGGCGTCCTGAGCCTTGTAGCTCAAACGCCAACACCTGCGCCCGGCACGGTGCACGCCTCCGTCACCGCATTCGCAGATGCCACCAACAGCTACGCGCTCTATCTTCCGTCGGCTTATTCGCCAACAAAACGCTGGCCGCTGCTGCTGGCGTTTGATCCGTTTGCGCGCGGAGAAGTCTCGGTCAAGCTGTTCCATGAAGCGGCGGAGAAGTACGGATTCATTGTGGTGGGCAGCAACAACTCCAGAAACTTTGAGGGCCCTTCTGCCGCCATCCGCGCGCTTTGGGCCGATATCAAGGAGCGCTACGCGATCGATCCACGACGCATTTATACCGCGGGACTCTCTGGCGGCGCGCGTGTTGCGTCCACCGTGGCGCTGGCGTGCCGGGACTGCATTGCCGGAGTGATTGCCAATTCCGCGGGCCTGCCCAGCGGCGCTGCGCTGCCCGGACCCGACGTGAGCGACTGGTTTCTGGTGGCCGGCACAACCGACTTTAATTATCCCGAGCAGTTGCACCTGAAAGAGTCGTTTGACGCGCGAAAGGTAGTAAGCCGGTTTGTGATTTACGACGGGCCGCACAATTGGATGCCCAAGGAATTTGCCGAGCGCGCGCTGGCGTGGCTCCAATTGCGCGCCATGGTAAAAGGCATTGCGCCACTCGATAAAGAATTTGTCGCGCAGCAGTTTCAGGGCCGTGTGGCGGAGGCGCAGGCAGCGCAGAAATCCGGCGACGTTCTGGCCGCAGAGCGCGCCTACCGTGAAATCGCCCAGGACTTCAGCTCGTTCCGCGACGTGAAACCGCAGATGGCGCTGGCAAAATCTCTGGCTGAATCCGGGGAGTTCCGCAAAGCCAAAAAGAATGAGAAGGCGGCGCTTGATCTACAGGATGAAGTCGCCAAAAAAACCGGCAATCTGGTTGCGGGTATCAATCAGGGATCAGATCAGCGGACCGAATTTTTTGTTCAACTTGATTCGGCCGTCAATGACGCCTATCGCGATAAGAAAGAAAGCCCCAGTCCGTGGCGCAAGCAGGCCATTGAGCGCGGCCTGGCTTCAGCCTTTGCTTATGCCGCTGAAACCGGCCAGCAGGCAATGCTGAAGAAAGATTTCATCGTGGCCAAAAGCATGTTTCAGGCCGGTGAAATCATCCAGCCGGAAAGCGCGTGGGCCAGCTATCTTGCAGCCACCGCATGCGCCCAATTGGGTGAAAAGAAGGCAGCGATCCAGGAGCTGAAAAAGGCGCTCAAGAAGGGACTGACAAGCGCCAAAGCGCTGGACGATGCGGCGTTCGACCGGATACGCGAGGAACAAGGGTTCAAAGAGATAGTTGCGAGTCTGTCCATATCGCAGCCAAAGTAATTCATTCTGCGCGCAGTTCTTACACCCGGGCTGTCTGAAGTCGCCGCCAGTGCGCGCTGCTCGTCCCATCAAATGAGATTCCGTGCAGAATTTCCGCGATGATCTCTGCTGTTTGGGAGATCGTCATTCCAGAGCGATTAAAGAAAAGATTGCCATCCGCAAATGCCAGGTTTCCTTTGCGCACCGCTTGCAGCTTCTGCCACCACGGATACCGTTCTAATATGGTTTGTTCTTGCAGGCTCCGCTCCAGGTTGAATCCGCAGGGCGCCACGATCAGGTATTCCGGATCAGCATCGCGAAGCTGCTCAGCAGGAATGGCGGCAGAGTACTCGCCTTTCTTCCCCAGCAGAAGCTCCCCGTTCGCGATTTCCACCAGCTCCGGCCCCCAGTTTCCCATGGCGAATAATGGGTCTGTCCATTCCAGCATCACCACGGTTGGCCTGCGGAAACGCAAAGCTTTTTCCCGGACCATATCCAGGCGCTGCTGTTCCCGATGGACAAGCGTTTCGCCCTGCTCCTGCAGGCCCAGCGCTTGTGATATCTCCCGAATACTTTTGAAAATGTCATCCAGAGTTGAAGCGGACAATGCAATTTGCCGCGCCGTGAGTGTACAAGCGCTGCTTCGCTCTATGTCGCCGGGAGTTACGGCGCAGACTTCGCAATGCGCTTGTGTGATCAGCAAATCAGGGCGCATATCGCGGATCAAGTCACCATCAATGTGATACAGCGGTTCGCCGGAGCGGATTCGGCGTCGAACCTCCGTATCGATTTCCATGCTTGAAGCCGACACATCAAAAGCCGGTTCAGTACAAGATGGGAGTTGCCGCACCCAGTCCGGGTTATCGCACTCATGTGAGCGCCCTACCAGCATTTCGCCGGCGCCCAGGGCACAGACGATTTCTGTGGCGCTGGCCAGCAGAGAAACAATGCGCTTGTCAGGCTGCATTCCGCACCGGCTGCCAAACCTGGCTCAGCGCAGCATAGCCGCCGAATATCGTCGCGGTGTAAAACGCGTCTCCCAGAACCTGGTTCTGGTAGAACGGTATTCCTGCCAGATAACTTGCTGAAAGTCCGGCCAGCGTGTGCGGATACCATCCGCTGGCAGCCCAGAACATAAAATTCGTGATCAGGAAGAATGACAAGCTGGAAGCAAGCGCCGCCACAGCAATTGCACCCGCGCCACTTCGGTTACGAATCAGCCAGCCAAGCAGCACCGGAACCAGGGTTGCCGCGTAGACGTACCAAAAGCCGGGATAAAAGCCCATCACTGCGTCACTCAAGATGAGTGCAAGCAGAGTAGCCAAAATACCCTTGGTGGCCTTTCGCGCCTGATATCCCGCAAACAATCCAATCGCCATCATGGGCGTGAAATTCCACGGATGCGGCAGTAACCGCGCTAACGCCCCCAGGAATACCATCGCTATCCACAGCCGTTTCTGATTTTCCATCGTTCTTTCCCTCGCGGCTATTGTAGTTCCTCGGGCAGTCCGTGAAGAGCAGCGCCGAGAAAAAAATTGATGATGTTTCAAATTGGAAATCGGGAGATGTTGGATCGGCGAAAGCGAATGTCAAAATCCGTTGGGGACGGGTATCTTGTGAAACAGCCACAGAGTAGCGAAAGAGTTTATAGCCCAGGCTCGGAAACCCCTGGGTACGCTGAACCTGCGGAGAGGAAGCGCCGAGCTGCGGCACAGATTTTTTATTCGCGTCTCGCTGATGGGGAGCAGTTGAGGCTTTACAGCCAGCGCATTCAAAATCCTCACGTCGAGCCTTTTATGGTGGGGAAGCCAAGGTTCCCAAGAACCCACCGGACTATTACGGGATTGGCGACGTCACAGGGGCCATGACTTGTATGGACACGATCTGATACGCATTGAAGAAACATCGTAAAGCAGTTCAGTAGCTAAAGAAGGAACGTGACAGCGTCCACCTCTTTCCGAAAGAGAAAAGCAAAGTGATTCACTGAATACCAGCGGACGGTAGTGCGAGCGAAAAGACCTTCAATCTTTTCAATTTTCCAGTTCGCACAATCCTGGCTTGAGCCAACGTTATAGCGATTGCAAGCCATTGATATAATAGTACATACTTGACTGAATGAATGTTCATTCAGTAACCTAATGTAGGTTTGAACCCGCTGGCGGGCCTTTCTCTGCTTATGGCCGGCGGGGCAGGTCAACTGCGAGGCCGGTGCTCGAAAACTGTTATGATTCTGAACGTCTCTACACTCGTCTTTTCGCCCGCGCCAGCCAACTTCCAGGAGATGCCCAGATGAGTAATGTTGCAGTCCCTGCCGCACCGCAGTCCCGCAGTTCAAACGGAGCGCAAACCAGCCCCACTTCCCAGGGCCAAAGGACCGGGCATCAGCGGATCAATAAAGTCGCCGTGCTGGGCGCTGGAACCATGGGCGCGCGCATCGCGGCGCACTTTGCCAATGCCGGCGTGCCCTGCGTGCTGCTGGATATCGTGACTCCCGACGCCGCACAGAGCCAGGACAAGACTGCGCGTAGAAAGCTCGTCGCCGGCGGACTGGACGCAGCCGTCAAATCTAAGCCCGCGGCATTCTTTGAAAAAGGCCTGGAGCGGCTGATCACCATCGGCACATTTGATGACGATATAAAACTCCTGGCCGATGCTGACTGGATCATTGAAGCCGTGGCTGAGAACCTGGAGATCAAGCGCGGGTTGCTTCGCAAGGTTGAAGGCATCCGCAAACCCGGAAGCATTGTTACCACCAACACGAGCGGGCTGCCGGTGGCCAGCATCGCAGAAGGATTCGTCCCGGACTTCCGCCGCCATTGGTTTGGCACGCACTTCTTCAATCCGCCACGCTATATGCGGCTGCTGGAAATTATTCCCACGCCGGAAAGCGACCCTGCCGCTATTGAGACAGTCGCGCATTTCTGTGACGTGCGCATGGGCAAGGGAATTGTTACGGCCAAAGACACACCGAACTTTATCGCTAACCGCATCGGCACATTTGCCGGGCTAAATGTCTTCCGCGTGATGCAGGAGATGGACCTGAGCATTGAAGAAGTGGACGCGCTGACATCAAGCGGCGGATGGAGCAAAGCGCCTACGTTCCGCACAATCGATCTTGTGGGGCTCGATGTGCTGGGCAGCGTGGTCACCAACTTCAGCAAAAACGTGCAGGACGAACGCTCTGACCTGAAGTTGCCGGACTTCTTCAAGCAGATGCTGGAGAAGAAACTGCTCGGCGACAAGGTGAAGTCCGGTTTCTATAAGAAGGTGAAAGGCGCGCAGGGAGAAGAACGCCAGGCCATTGACTGGAAAACACTCGAGTATCATCCCGTGCAGAAAGCCAAATTCCCGGCGCTGGAGATGGCCAAGAACATTGAAGACATGGGCGAGCGCCTGCGCACCATCCTCGCCGGCGATCCACGCGACAAAGCCACGCAGTTTATATGGACCACGCTCAGCGATCTGTGGACGTACTCGGCCAATCGCATTCCCGAAATTGCGGACACGGTGGTCGAAATCGATCAGGCCATGCGCATGGGCTTTAACTGGGAAGTCGGGCCGTTTGAGGTTTGGGACCTTGCCGGCGTGGAGCCGACGGTCGCGCGCATGAAGACGGAAGGCAAGCGTGTTTCGGCGAACGCAGAGAAGCTTTTAGCCGCGGGCGCAAAGACCTGGTACAAAGACGATCCTTCATCGCCCAGCGGCCGCGCGTATTTCGATCTGCGCACAGGCACGTATCAGCCGGTAAAAGTGGCTGAAGGCGTGTGGTCGGTCTCAACCGCCAAAAAGTCCAATGGCGTCGTGAAAAAGAACGCCGGGGCGTCGCTCATCGATCTGGGCGATGGCGTTGGCTGCATTGAATTTCATTCCAAGATGAACGCGCTGGGCGGCGATATTGTACAGATGGTCACGCAGTCACTGAAGACCGGCGGCATTGGGGACCAGTTTGAAGCGTTTGTGATCACCGGCGACTCCGCGAATTTTTCCGTGGGCGCCAACCTGATGATGCTGATGCTGGCCATGCAGGAAGAAGAGTGGGACGAAGTTGACATGGCCATCAAGCAGTTCCAGGGCATGACGCAGGCCATCAAGTTCTGCTCGCGCCCTGTGGTCACGGCCTCTTTTGGCATGACGCTGGGGGGCGGCTGCGAAATCAATCTGCACTCCGCGGCGCGCCAGCCACATTCGGAGCTCTATATGGGACTGGTGGAAGTGGGCGTCGGCTTGCTGCCCGGTGGCGGCGGCTGCAAAGAGATGCTGCTGCGCGCACTGGATAATGCGAAGGCCGTGCGGCCCGATGGTCGCGGTGAGTCAGTGGAAGTGATGGAAGGGATGAAGCGGATCTTTGAGACGATTGCCATGGCGAAGGTTTCCACGTCCGCGTATGAAGCACGCGCGTTGGGCTTCCTCTCCGATGGCGACGTGATCTCGATGAATCGCGAGCGCATCCTGGCTGACGCAAAAGATCGCGCACTTGAACTGGCCCGCGCTGGATATAAAGCGCCCGTCCCGCGGATGGACATCCCTGCGCCGGGTGAAAACGCGCTTGCGACGTTGCGCCTGGGAATCCATCTAATGAGGCAGGCGGAATATATAAGTGATCATGACGTGAAGGTGGCGACTAAGGTGGCTGAGGTAATCTGCGGCGGCAACGTAACGCCGGGAACGCCGGTGAGCGAGCAATACATTCTAGATCTGGAGCGGGAAGGATTTAAGTCACTCTGCGGCGAGAAGAAGACGCAGGAACGCATACAGTTCACGCTGAAGACCGGCAAGCCGCTGAGGAACTAGTGAAAAAACGCGGACTTGTCATCTTGGCTGTGGTTGTCCTTCTGGGAGCGTGGCTGATGGTGGTTGGCTATGAGTTCCTGGAAAAAGAGAATGCCCGCTTTCAAAAGAATGTGAAAGCGGCAAAGGAAGAGCAGCAGCGTTGCGCGGCGCGGAACTCGAAATACCGGAACTATGACCAGTTTCGCACCAGCATCCGGTTGCCCTATGCGAGCGATTTGCCTGCTGAGCGGTGGATGCACCAGTTCGATACGTTGCACGCGGGAATGAGCGAGTCAGAGGTTGAGATTATTTTGGGCGCTCCGGATTATGCGCGCTGTGATGTAAGCAAGCAAGGTGACAAGTTTGTGGGTTCAACGTGGGTGTATGCGGTGGCAGTTCCGCAGGACGTGGCCAATGACAGCCAGAACAGTGGAATCCAGATTGTGTTTGGGCCGGACGGAAAGCTTACGGACAAGAACGCGATGAAGATGCAGCCAAAACCGGGCCCAACGCCGAGTGCGGTAGTTGTAGCGACGCCCACTCCGTCTGTGCCGATATCGGCTGGCACTCCGCCGCAGAACGCAACGCCATCGCCGACTGCAACGCCGCAGCCGACGCCGAGCGTGAATGCAACTCCGGCAACCGCACCGAGCGCGACGCCAGTGACTGCGCCGTCCGCTACAGCAACACCGAGTCCGACGCCGCAATGAGAATTGATGCAGGCTCGAAGATCGATAGTTGCGAGGATTTAAAAAGGTTCGACTTTGAAAGTAAGAGATGTGATTAAGAAAATTGAAGATGACGGCTGGAAATTGGCGCGGACGCGAGGAAGCCACCGGCAATTTCATCATCAAGCGAAACCGGGAACGGTGACGATCGCTGGTCATCCATCGTCGGAGATTCCCCCGGGGACATTGAACAGCATTTTGAAACAGGCGGGACTCAAATGAAATATCTGGTTATTTACGAGAAGTCTTCCAGTGGATGGGGGGCGTACGTCCCCGACTTACCTGGACTGGGCGTCGCTGGTACAACGCTGGACGAGGTAAAGCAAATGATTCGCGAGGCCATGGATTTCCATTTGGAAGGCATGAGAGAACATGGCGATCCGATTCCTGAGCCCAGCGTTGTGACGGAATATGTTTCGGTGAATTGATGAATCAGCGCAGGTGGGGGGCATCTCCAACCCATTTAAGCCAAAACCGGGCTTGATGGGGCTCCGGGCCTGCGGTCCACGTTTGAGGGAAATTATTAAAGGCTGAGAGCCTAAAGGCAAAAGCCAGAAGCTAATGGCCAGCAGCTAGGAGATGTTTTTATGCGTGAAGTTGTCATAGCAAGTTCAGTTCGTACAGCGGTCGGAAAATCAGGCAAAGGCACGTTGCGCGCCACGCGCCCGGACGACCTTGCCGCCGTGGCCATCAAGGGCGCGCTCGAGCGCATTCCCCAGCTCGACAAAAAAGAGATTGAAGACGTGATTATCGGCTGCGCCACGCCGGAAGCTGAGCAGGGAATGAACGTGGCCCGCATCGCCTCGCTCCGCGCGGGCTTGCCGGTGGAAGTTTCAGCCATGACCATCAATCGCTTCTGTTCGTCGGGATTGCAGGCCATTTCTCTGGCGGTAGATTCCGTCGCGGCTGGGCGCGCTGAAGTCGCCATCGGCGGCGGGACTGAATCCATGAGCATGATTCCCATGGGTGGGAACAAGGTGTCGATCAATCCGTGGCTGATGGACAACTATCCTGACAGTTATCTTTCCATGGGACTGACGGCGGAACGACTGGCCAAGCGCTTTGGCATCACGCGCCAGCAAGCCGACGAGTTTTCACTGAACAGCCACAAGAAGGCCATCGCGGCAATTCAGGGTGGCAGGTTTGAGGATGAGATTGTGCCGGTGCCGGTGAGCTTTACCACGCCCAACGGTTCGAAGCCGAAGCGGATGGAGATCGTCTTTAAGGTCGATGAAGGGCCGAGAGCGGATTCGACCATTGAAGCCCTGGCGGCATTGAAGCCCGCTTTCCATGCCAAAGGCAGCGTGACGGCGGGGAATTCATCGCAAACTTCGGATGGCGCGGCGGCAACTGTCGTAATGAGCAGTGACAAAGCACGGGAACTCGGCATCAAACCAATGGCGCGATTTGTGGCTTTTGCCACGGCTGGCTATCTGCCGGAAGAAATGGGGCTGGGGCCGGTCTATGCCATTCCCAAAGTCCTGAAGATGGCGGGACTGAAGCTGGAAGATATTGATGTGATCGAACTGAACGAGGCGTTTGCCGCGCAGGCGCTTTCCGTGATCAAGGAAGCCGGGCTTGATCCGAACAAGATCAATCCCAACGGCGGCGCGGTGGCGTTGGGGCATCCTTTGGGATGCACCGGAGCGAAGCTCACGGCGACGATTTTGCGTGAATTGAAGAGGCGCACCGGTAAGTATGGAATCGTGACCATGTGCATCGGCGGCGGTATGGGCGCGGCTGGGATTTTTGAAAATATTGCATGAGTTCTTTACCAAAGCACAGAATGGTTTATCTGAAATCTCGAGCGAAGCGAGAGATCCCTATTCGTTGCTTGGCTTTCAGGGTCGCCTGAAGGGCATCGCGAGTCGTAGGGGTCCCTCGCCTGCACAAACCGCAGGCTCGGGATTTCAGAAGAAGTTCCTTTGTGTCCTTTGTGACAAAAAAAGAGGAGAAACAATGGCAACAGTAGCAGTCCCAAACAAAATCAAACTGGCGGGCGGAAGTTTTCTGATTGACGAGCACGCCACTGACCAGGTTTTTACCCCGGAAGACCTGAGCGAAGAGCACCAGCAGATTGCGCAGACCACGCAGGATTTTGCCCGCAATGAGATCCTGCCCAATGCGGATAAGATTGAGCACAAGGAATTCGCCGTCACGCGCGGGCTGATCCAGAAAGCATGCGAAATCGGCATCGCCAACGTGGACATTCCGGAGCAGTACGGCGGATCGGACATGGACAAGATCGCGTCCGCCATCATCAATGAGCACATCTCCGTCTCTGGGAGCTTCAGCGTAGCGTTTGGCGGACACACCGGCATTGGCACGCTGCCGATTGTTTATTTCGGTACGCCGGAGCAGAAGGCCAAATATCTACCCAAGCTGGCGACGGGCGAGTTGATTGCCGCGTACGCGCTGTCCGAATCCACGTCGGCTTCTGATGCGATGAACGCGCGCACCAAGGCCGTGCTTTCTCCGGACGGCAAAGAGTGGATCCTGAACGGCGAGAAGATGTGGATCACCAATGGCGGCTTTGCTGACGTGGTGATTATCTTTGCCAAGGTGGATGGCGAAAAATTCAGTGCGTTCATCGTGGAGCGTGGCTTCCCGGGATTCCAGTCGGGCGCGGAAGAAAAGAAGATGGGCATCCGCGGATCATCGACCACGCCGATCATCCTGAATGATTGCCGCGTGCCCAAAGAGAACCTGCTGGGCGAAATCGGCAAGGGGCACGTTATCGCGTTTAACACTCTGAACATCGGGCGCTACAAGCTGGGTGCAGGAGTGGTGGGCGGCGCGCGCAATGCGCTCAATAATTCCATCGGCTATGCCAAGCAGCGCAAGGCGTTTGGCAAGACGCTGGCTGATTTCGGCATCATCCAGGAGAAGCTGGCCAACATGGCAGCCGGCATTTATACCGGCGAGTGCATGTCTTACCGCACGGTGGGCATGATCGATGCGGCGATGTCAGAGATCGACAAGAACTCGCCCGATGTTTACAAGGAAACGGCCAAGGGCATTGAAGAGTACGCGGTTGAGTGTTCGATCCTGAAGGTGTTTGGCTCGGAGATGCTGGATTATGTTGTGGATGAGACAGTCCAGATTTATGGCGGCTACGGATTTGTGGAAGAGTATCCGGCGGAGCGGGCGTATCGCGACTCGCGGGTGAACCGCATCTTTGAAGGCACCAACGAAATCAACCGCATGATTATCACTGGGTGGCTCCTGAAGCGGGCGATGAAAGGCCAACTGCCGCTCATGCCGGCGATCAAGAAGCTTACGGAAGAAATCATGTCGGGCCCGAGTTCGGCGGAGCCGCTGGAAGGCCCGCTGGCTGCCGAGCGCACGCTGGTTAGCAATGCCAAGAAAGCCACGCTGATGCTGGCCGGAGCTGCCGTGCAGAAGTACATGGCAGCGATTGAGCAGCAGCAGGAAATTCTTTCTGCCATTGCAGACATGGTGATTGAAGTCTTTGCCATGGATTCCGTGGTGCTGCGCACGCAGAAGCTGATTGAGCGGCAGGGTGAAACAAAGTGCGCTCTGGCGGTTGCAATGGCCCAGGTCAGCCTGACTCATTCGATGGACAAACTTGAAGCGGCGGCAAAAAAAGTTGTGGCCGCGGTTTCAGAAGGCGACATGCTGCGCACGCAGATGGTCATCCTGCGGCGGCTGTTCAAGCATGAGCCTTTCAACGTGATCGCGTTGACGCAACAGATTGCTGCACGACTGATTGATGCAGGGAAGTACGTAAGGGCTTAACCATCGGGTGATCTGGTGATCGGGAAATCAGGTCATCGGAAAACCTCACCACGGAGGCACGGAGAATCCGGAGGAGTTTCAGGATTGCAGTGCTCCCTTGTCGCCTCTGTCGAGCTTAAAATTTGTGAATCAAGCGGCGACTGGCTATCATCTTTTGGCCAGTCGCTTATTTTTATGAATACTGAATGCAATCGCATCGCATATCAACTTGTCTCCACCATCAACGGAGAAGCCTGGTACGGGGACTCGCTGCGGGAAATCCTGAATGGCGTTAGCGCTGAGCAAGCCAAGGCCCGTCCCATTCCCAATGCTCATTCAATCTGGGAGACCGTGGTGCATGTAAATGCATGGATCAAATTCTTTTCCGGCGCGATCCAGGGAACTCCGATCCCGGCCTGGTCGACGATGCCCAAAGAGCAGGACTGGCCTCCCGTGAAAGATACGAATGAACAGGCATGGAAGCAGGCGGTGAACACCTTCTTTGATGAGCATCTGAGGCTGGTGGAAACCATCAAGAGTTTCGGCGATGAGCGGCTGGAAGCAACTGTCCCGGGCAGAACTTACAACTTCTACCGGCTTTTCCAGAGCGCGACACAGCACGCGGTCTACCATTCCGGGCAGATAGCCTTGTTGAAGAAAATGGCCTTCTAAAGATTGGACGAGACTGGCTGAGTTCCGGAATCAGATAGAACAGGATCGTCTCCAGTTTTGGTAAAAACTCTTCCGGTCATCTCCTGCGCGGGAGCGCCGCCTGCCATCTGCTGGGCCACAATCATTTCCCGCGCGGCAGGCCTGATAGCAGGAAGTTTGGAACCAAAGACAGCGGCTCCCAACATCGCTACAACGCCACCGATTCCGACCGTCATTGGCGCGCCGAGTTTGTGGGCCAGACTGCCGGCGAGCAGCGCGCCCAAAGGAGCCATCCCCATAAAAGTCATGGCGTAGACAGACATCACGCGTCCGCGAAGGCGGTCAGGAACCATGCTCTGGATCAGCGTGTTGGAGGAGGCCATCTGAATCATCATGCAAAAGCCGGCCGGGACCAGCAGCACCGCGGAAAGCCAAAGCGTCCGGGAAAAAGAAAAGACCAGCAGGGCGACGCCAAATCCGGCGCATGAAACAGCTACCCAGAGGCTCAGCCCCTTAAGGCTCTTTCTCATCGCCAGAGTCAATGCGCCGCAGAGCGCGCCGACTCCGGAACAGCCCATGAGCAATCCCAGGGCTTGAGCGCCGCCATGGAGAATCTTGTCGGCAAAGAGCGGCATGAGCACCGCGTAGGGCATGGCTGTGAAACTTACCAGTCCCAGCAGCATCATAAGAGCGCGGACTGGGCCGCTTTGCCCGACGAACTTGAAGCCTTCAATAATATTTTCCAGCGGCGAACCTTCAATCGCCATCCGCGGACGGTCGATTGTCATCATCGCCAGGCCGGCAATTACCGCCAGAAAGCTAACGCCGTTGGCAAAGAAGCACCAGCCTTCGCCAATGGCGGCAACCACAATGCCCGCAAGGGCCGGTCCCACCACGCGCGCGCCGTTAAACATGGACGAATTGAGCGCGATGGCGTTGACCAGATCGGCGCGAGAAACCATATCGACCACAAACGCCTGTCGTGCAGGAAGGTCAATGGCATTGACAACGCCGGTGAGGGCGGCCAGCGCAACAACCTGCCAGATCTTTACACGGTGAGAAAGCGTGACCCAGGCCAGGATGAAGGTAAGGAACATCATGGAGGACTGAGTGAAAATCAGGATTTTTCGCCGATCAAAGCGGTCGGCCAGAGCGCCGCCTATAGGGGCCAGCAGGAAAACCGGGATCTGCGAGGCGAATGCGACCGTCCCCAGCAGCAGGGCCGACCCGGTGAGGCGATAGACCAGCCATGCCTCGGCGACCTGGTCCATCCATGTGCCAATAAGCGAAATCAACTGACCGGCAAAAAATAATTGATAGTTGCGATGACGCAAGGCCCGCAGGGATTCAGGCCATCTGGAATTAAGGCTGCTGGCAGCGGTTTGAGGAAGAGTGTCCGGCATCTGCCCATTAGATGCATCTCGGAATGAGAATACTAACCTTTTTAGAAACGCCCGATTAGCTGCCATGGCGGCGCAATGGATGGGGCAGGATTAGCTCTTTGGGCAAGGCCTCTCCAGCTCACCAAGATGGGATTAAGCGAGCAGGAACTAAAGGAGCGATGCAGGAGCAATGCATAAAACCCAATAAATATCATGTGTTTCTCATATTTGGCTCTTGCAAGAAGAAGGCCCCACAAGGTATCGTAAGTTACTCCCGCGAGTTGCTCGTACGTCTCCCACTTCCAGAATGAAGCGGACAAAGCACGCGGAACAGCTGTCTTTTGTTGTACTTGATTTGCCCAACCCTCACTTCAGGAGTGACCCAAAATATGTTCAGAAAATCGATTTGTCTGAGCGCGCTGCTCGCGCTAGGCATGGTAGGAAGCTCGTTCGCGCAAAACCTTTCAGATGCAGCCCAGGCACAAGTGGGAACCAGTTCGGATTCGTCCACGGGATCAGCCCACGCGCTGGATCCACAGATGATTCACAGTGTTCCATCGGAATTGGTGGCGGACGATTCCACCAACGGCCCCAACGCCATTGCCGGCAATCCTGGCGCAGTCGCCAACGTAATTTCAGTGCCAAACTTTACCCGGTCATTCACATTCAACGGCGTCACATTCCCTTACACCATGGTTGGAAATGATCCGTCGCTTGGCCATATCACCACCATTCCCACCAAGATTGTTGCTGTGTCCCTGCGGTTGCTGAACGCGGACGGTACTCTCTTTGACACCGTGGACGCCACGCCATTCGTGGCGCCTGCCCTGAACTCCCCGAACTTCCAGAGGTTCAAATACGAACACAACGCCACTGCACCAGTCACCGGTGAATCGACGCAGTTTGCGGACGCCGTGCAGCGCGCTGAGTTCTTCGGCTCAATGGACCCGAACTGGCACACCGAACTGGCCCCGCAAGTAGTCGACCACATCTCAATCACGGTGCCGAAATTCGTGAACGTGCGTGTTGGCACTCAGGTGGTCCAGGCGATCAATTACCAATCCGGCATTGCCGCTGACGGTCAGCGCTTTGTGCTGATGCTCAACCTATTCTTCAACCAGCAGCTTGGCGTCATTATGAACACCGAGATTGATGCGGGCAACGTTACCACCGACGCCATCAACCTGCCATTGTTCCCGAACACTTACCTGTTCTCGTTCAATCGGGCCAATCCGCAACAGCGCGGCAGCTGCTGCACCCTTGGCTTCCACACCTATTTCACCGATGGCGCGTCGCCGGAGCATCGCTGGATCACCGATTACGCCAGCTATATCTCTCCCGGAATCTTCGGCGGCGGATTTGAGGACGTGACCGCGATCAGCCATGAAATCTCGGAAACGTTCAACGATCCTTTCGTTAACAACGCGACTCCGCGCTGGCATTTCCCGGGTTCAACCGCATGCCAGGGCAACCTGGAAACCGGCGACCCAGTTGAGGTTTTGGCGAATGCGACTTTCCCGGTAACGCTGAAAAATGCCGGCGTGTCCACTACCTACCATCCGCAGACCGAGGCCTTGTTGCAATGGTTTGCACAGACGAGTCCGTCAGATGCTATTCACGGTGCATACAGCTACCCTGATCTGACAGCTCTGCAGGCGCCTGCAACTCTTTGCCAGTAAAACAACGCCTTTCAGCAATGGCACCGGTCTCCCGGTGCCATTTTTTGGCGGTTGACATACCGAAGTCGGACTTGCGGCGTAGTCCGCTTACCATCCCAAAGTCCTACAAGCCCTTGGACGAGATGCTTGAATAAGTTTCTTGTAAAAAGTTGTTTATTTCAGAGACTCAGCATTGCGAGTTGACCAGAGTAGGCGTATGTTTATTGCGCCAGTTTCTACTCTGGAATCCAGCATCAGGAGCAAACCTAGCTCCCCCAGGAGATATACCAATGTTGAAGACGTTACGTCATGCGCTTCCCTCACGCGCGTTTCTCGGGTTCTTTCTTATTGTTGGCTTGGCTGGTATCAGCTTTGCCCAAAACGATATCGCTGCCCCTAACGGTCCGGCCGGTTACGTAAGAATGCCGGTGGCCGCTGTCGACGGTTCCATCGGACAGCCCGTTAGCTCAGCCCCGCTTCTTGTGTTTCCGAGCGGCGCAGATACATCCAAAGGCAGCTTTTCATCCGACGCGAATATGGCCGGCAACGGACCAGGAAGCAACGCTTCCAAAATAACAACCACCATTACTACCAGCACCATTGGCGGCGTGATGACCGGACTGGATACGGTACCGACCTTTACTGGCTCATTCTTCAACCCCAACCCGTCCATCCTTGGCTCGCGCCCGAATGGCGTTTTTCCGTTCGTGATGGTTGGTAACGATCCTCGCATCGGCGGCACGACGCGCATTCCGGCCAAGATCACAGAGGTGTCACTGACTTTGCTTAACGACGATGGCAGCGTCCGGGCCACAATGCCCTTTGCGCCATTCTCAGATCTTACGGAAGACTCGCCAAACTTTTCTCCAACCAATTTCACCTCTGGACACCATATCCAGTATGAAGATGCGATCCACCGCGCCCAATTCTTCAATAGCATGGACGAGGACTGGCACACGGTGCTGAGCGGTCCCACAACAGTGAACCGCGTTACCTTCACCATTCCGAGACACGTAAATGTCCTGATCAACGGTCAAGTGGTTTCGGTACAGGCCTATTTCTTTGGACACGCGCCCAACGGCGATCCGTTTATTGAATTGCTGGACCTGCTTTTCAATGCGCTGAACACCAACCAGGTCGTGAATGACATCAACGCCGGTAACTTCACCACCGACGCGATCAATATCAACATGTATCCCAACACGTTCCTGTTCTCCATCAACAGCCAGGGCCAGTTCGCCGGCTGCTGCGTTCTGGGATTCCATACTTATTTCTTTGAAAGCGGTGTAACTCCGCAGCCACGCTGGATTTTCAACTTTGCCAGCTGGATTTCTCCAGGACTGTTTGGAGCCGGCTTCCAGGACGTGACTGCGCTTTCACATGAAGTTGCAGAAACGTTCGCAGATCCTTTCGTTAACACTATCGTTCCGACGTGGCAGTTCCCGGGCGTTGCCCCTACGGCCAAGGTTTGCCAGGCAAATCTGGAGGAAGGCGATCCGATCGAAGTGCTTCCTGTGGCGACCGTCCCCATTCTGGTACGAGAGCGGAACCAGGTGTTCACCTATCACCCGCAGATCATACCTCTGCTGCAATGGTTTGAAATGGGCGCGAAGTCCGATGCCATTGGTGGAGCATTCAGCTACCCAGATACGACCACTCTTCCGCATTCGGCTTTGCCCTGCCCGCAGTAAGCGGGGATTGTTTGCAAAACGGTGGCGCCGGTTCTTCCGGCGCCATTTTGGTTGTGTGCCGTGCATGTCCGACAGCTTGGAGGTGGAAGTCCTCTTCACAACCTGATGGAGGTGAAGTGATAGTGAAGCGCAAGGGCGTCGTCGCGAGGCGGGGTCTGAAGGAAGCGTGGAGCAAACACGCGGGCCGATGAACAAGAACCGGATGAAGAGGTCTACGGTGCCGGGCGAGCGGGCATGAAACCGCGAAGCCCATATCCATCAAGGGTACTGGTGGTAAATCCGGCGGTGGTGCGTGGAAAGCGGTCGGGCTTATCACGGGAGATCTGCTGTGCGTCACGGAATCGTGACTGAGGGCATCGTAAGGTGTTCTGACCGTACAGCAGAAGTCAGCCAAAGGCGTAGTAGTCGCTACGGCGACGAAGGCCCGAACGATAGGAAGGGTCAGTAGTGCTTGGGTCTCGATGA
>DAHUXR010000081.1 GCA_027307045.1 Acidobacteriaceae bacterium | reverse complement strand
GACCGCATGCGCGCCAGCCTGAAGCGCTTTGCGGCGCATCATGGCGTGAACGGGCTGTATCACGAGACCCTGACGCGGTTCTGGCTGGAACAGGTCGAGAAGCGGATTGATCGCGGACGGTGTCTGTGGGATTCGGCGAGAAACATTCAAGAGCAACTCAGCTGACAAAAATCTGGCATTCGACTATTTCAGCCGTGAATGCATTGAATCAAAGGAAGCGCGAGAGACATGGCTGAAACCCGACCTCAAGGAGTTATGAATCGCGAGGGCAGATTCACTTCGCCGCAGCGACAGACGTAGAGTCGTCGCCGGTAAAGCTGGAGCCATTATTCTTGGACGCCACCTTGACCCCGCTCAGGCTATTCACATATTTGAAGACGCCTTTATAGAGCGAGTCGGCGATACGCTGGCGGTATTCATTGGTCTTCAGTTTTTTGGCGTCGTCAGGATTGCTGACAAAAGAAATCTCCGCCAGGATGGACGGCATGTTCGCGCCGATCAGCACCACGAATGGCGCTTTCTTTACCCCGCGATTGCGCAGGTTGGGACTCTTGGCGCTCAGTCCGGCATAGAGCGAGCGCTGCACGTCAGAGGCAAATTCACGGGATTCGCCGATCTTCTCTTTGAGTGCGATCTTCTTCACCAGGTCCTGCAACTCATGGATTGATTTTTCTGAAACTGCGTTTTCACGCGCTGCCACTTCCAGCGCGTCAGTGCGGCTGGTGAAATTCAGGTAATAGGTCTCCACGCCGCGCGCGGTGGGATCGTCTGAAGAGTTGGCGTGAATTGAGATAAACAGGTCTGCCTGCTCTTTATTGGCGATCGCGGTGCGCGTCTCCAGTGGAATGAACGTGTCATCGTCGCGGGTGTAAACCACCTCGGCGCCCAATTTATTTTCAAGCAGCTTGCCCAGCTTCAGCGCCACGTCCAGGACCAGGTCTTTTTCTTCCAGGCCGTTGGGGCCGATGGTTCCTGTGTCATGTCCGCCATGTCCGGCATCAACCACGATTTTTCCGATCTTCAGGCCCAAGGCGCGTATGAGAGATCGCTCACCGGCGGCGTTGGGCGCTGCCGTATGCGTGGTTGCGGCCATTGTAGCCGAGCCGCGCGATCTCGCGTCAACGTTGCTCCGCTTATTTCTGCTGGATTCTTTCGGCGCTATGGATTCAAACGTCGGGCCGCTCGTGGGCTCGCCGGCAGCGCGGCCGGAATCTTCTATTACACTTTCGTCGACCGCAATTTTCGGCGTAATAACTTTGGCCGTCTCGGCGGGCGTCTGCGCTACTACCCGCTCTTTGTCTTTATCTTTATCCTTGCCGTGGCCTTTGATTGGGAGGGACTTACCGGCATCCGCGCTTTGTACGTCGGCGGACGAACTTCCAGTTGCCTTTGATGGAGTTGACCTATCGTCAGAAGGCTTCACGCTGGTGACGGTAACGTCCTGGCCGGAGTTGTCGTCAACTGTGGACGTCTGCATTTCCGGCGCAGCCGGTTTGGCTTCTTCCTGCGGCTTGGTCTTTGGCTCTTTGTTTTTTGCCAGCTTGTTCGGCGGCAGCTTGCCGTGAATGTCAATGATTAGCCGGTAAGGGTTGGGCAGCAGGAACGCAGAGTATTCAGCCACATCATCAACATCCAGTACCACGCGCGCCATGCCCAGCTTGTATTGCGCCACGCGGATCTTGTGCAGGAACCCCGCGTCCACTTCAAAGCTCTTGCCCACCAGTTCCGGCGCCAGCTTGGTGCCGTATAGATCAAAGAAAATTCTGTCAGGATGCGGCACGCGCCCAGACTGGTATTTCACTTCCTGCTCCAGATCAATGGCGATGCGCGTGTAGTCTCCGGTGGACCAGTGGCGTATCCCGGTCAGGCGGGGAAGACGATGCGGCTGCGAATCGTTGGTTACGACAGATGCGTCCTGCTGTTGCGGCTGCGGAACTGCGTCAGGCGTGTCATCGGCGACTGGAGGTTTAGGAGCGTCTTCGGCTGCACGCAAACTCTTCTGCCGTCCTGGGCGTTGCCGGGGCGCTTTGGCCTGGAACGGGCTTTTTGCCGCAGACGGATTATCAATTTCGGCAATAGCTTTGCGCGCTTCCTGCACGCGAGAATTGCCGGGATAACGTTTTACGAAATCTTCAAACGTGGCCTTGGCTTGCTTGGCGTCATCCAGATCGTCGCGATAAATTTCGCCGATGGTAAAAAGCGCTTCTGCGCGGAACTTGCTGCCGGGGTATTCACGGCGCAAAAAGACAAGTTGGCCAATCGCATCCTTAAAACTTTTTGGATCGTTCAGAAGACGGCCCTGGTCTTCAAGCAACTCCGCCACGGCTTCTACAGCGACATCGGCTTTGGCCAGGCTGGGCGCGGTGTAATAGACCTTGCGGTAAGCGTCGATGACTTTCTGGAAATCTTTGCGGGTACGCTCCGCTTCCGGCTTGCTCTCCAGTGAATCGCGCAGGCGCTCAGCCGTTTCCAGGTGGGCACGCGCAGCCTGCTTTTTCTGCGCCACGGTACGCGCAAAAGTGCTCACCGGCGCCAGCAGAAGGCAGGCCAGTGCGCAAGCGAACGTTTTCCGCGTGAGGGGTCCGATGTTCATTACCGCTATTTCAAAAGCACCTTACAGAATAAACCCGAAGCCGCGTTATTCGTTGTTGGAAAATACGCGGTGACCATCAGCGTCACGGGTCTCCACCAGGCGGGGGCGCAGGGCCGCTCCGTGGTAAAGGTCCGTGATTTTCTTTACGTAGTCACGCGTTTCGCGGAAAGGAGGAACGCCGCCGCTCCTTCTTACCGCCCCGCTGCCGGCGTTATAGGCCGCCAGTGAGAGTTCCACGTTCCCATTATAGTTTTCCAGCAGGCTCTTCAGGTGGCGAACTCCGGCGTCAATGTTCTGGCGCGGATCAAACGCGTTCTCCACGTTGAGCGATTTCGCAGTGTACGGCATGAGCTGCATCAGCCCCATGGCGCCCTTGCTTGAAACGGCGTGCGGATTAAAGTTTGATTCCACCTTCACCACGGCGCGTACCAGGTTCGGATCCACGCCATGGCGCTCTGCCGCCGCATCAATCGCCTTATCGACGGTGACTGAGTCCACGGGCCGCGTCTCCGTCAGGTTGGCCGACTTGAGATCGACCGGACGCGCAAGCTTCAGCGCGCGGCTGTCACTCCTGCTGAAAGGTACGGCAACCATGTCATTCACTTCGCGGGCTGCGCTACGGGCGGCCTTCATGGTGGCGGAAGTCGCCAGCGGAACGGCTACCCACCGGTGTTCCTTATTGCTCCAGTAAACCAAGCCGCTGTAACGTGAAGGCGTGGCTGCTGCTGGGGAAGCCGAGGCCGGCTGCGCAGCAGTTACTGGCGCTGTCTGCTGGACTTTCTGGTTTTGAGGCACAACGGTTTGAGGAGCGGTGGCCTGCGGAGCGGATTGCGGCTTCGCCTCGTCGCTGGCGACCCAGACGGTGTGGCCATAAGCATCGTGCGTGGCTACGATGTTCTGGGCTCGAGATGGGCTGCCAGCTACCATCGACGCGGCGCCGATCAGGATGGTAAATAGGTGCTTTTTCATCGGGTTACACTCTAGATATCAGCTTCCGGCGGCTTACGCCACCTCACTGAAGGCCAAACACCTTTTATCCACCTGAGCTTTAAGGAATACGGACCAGAGGATGTCGATTATAGGACGGCTGCCAGCCTGAAACAATCAGCTAAAACCAGACGAATCTAAGGGGTGAACAGGCAGGAAATACCGGTAAAAGCCTTAAATCTCCGGCAAGAACGCGCCTTTTCGGCAGAGTGGGACGAACTGCATTTACAAAACTTAAGTAATTGGCCTGCAAGGATATGCGAGACTGCCATTCTTGGAAATATGACAAACAACAAAAGAGTAAGAGTTGCTTTTTACGCCCTGGCTATCGTGGAGATGATCCTGCTTTCCGCGTTCTACTCCTGGGGACGGGTGATTCACTAGCTATCGAAGAGGTTTGATGAGACTACGCTGTGGCTGGCGCTCCGCATCAAATTGGCATGGCCTCGCCACGCAAACGCAAATCTGCCGATGTTGGATCGGCTGCTGTCCCCGCAGAGCAGCTTACCCAGGCTTTTCCAAAACTGAATCTTCCTATCCAACCGCCATATCCACCGGCTGAAGCTAAGTCGGTCGCCGCATTGCCCCGCGAATCCGGGTGGCTTTATGAACCTAAATGGGATGGGTTCCGCTGTCTGGCTTTTCGCCACGGCGATGAAGTGGTTTTGCAGTCCAAGGCCGGGCAGCCGCTGGGCCGCTATTTTCCTGAAATTGTTGCCGCTCTGCTGGCCCTGCCGGCGCGCAAATTTGTGCTGGATGGCGAAATCGTAATCCGCAGCGGCGCCGGTCTGGACTTTGACGCGCTGCTGCAGCGCATACATCCCGCCGCCAGCCGCATCCAGAGGCTCTCACAGGAAACCCCTTCGACTTACATGGTCTTTGATCTTCTGGTCGATGGCAAAGGCCGATCGTTGGCTAGCAAGCCGCTTTCCGCGCGACGCATGGCGTTGCAGGAATTTGCGGCAGCCAATATCGGCGATAAGCTTGATAGCAAGTCTAACAAGAAGGCAGGTCCACAAATAATTGCTAACAGTGACGAACGCATTACGCTTTCACCTGCTAGCGCGAATTTTGCCACGGCGGAAAAGTGGATGCGCGAAGGCGCAGCCAGCGGATGGGATGGCGTGGTGGCAAAGCGCCTTGATTGCGAATACATGTCCGGCGAGCGAACGGGCATGGTTAAGATCAAGCGCATTCGCACCGCGGACTGTGTAGTCGGTGGCTTCCGCTGGGCGCGAGGCGCGAAGGCCCAAGCAAATAACGCTCAAGGTTCCAAGGCAGGCATCAGGAAAAGACCCACTGAAGAAGTGGGCTCATTGCTACTTGGTCTTTACAACAAGAATGGCGAACTCGATCACATCGGCTTCAGCACCAGCTTTACCCGGGAGGAGCGCAAAAAGCTGAAGTCGATTCTCAAACCCCTCATGGGCGGCGAGGGTTTTTCCGGCAAGGCTCCCGGCGGTCCCAGCCGCTGGACGCGCGATGCCCGCGACACAGAGTGGTTTCCGCTCAAGCCAAAACTGGTGGGCGAGTTCCAGTATGATCATTTCTCCGGCGGGCGCTTTCGCCACGGGACAAAATTTCTGCGCTGGCGTCCGGAAAAGAAGCCGGAGCAGTGCACCATGGAGCAAATCCGGCTCGCCAAGAAAGCCGCGTAACGGGCGCATGGGAGACGCGGCAGCTTTTCCGCCCTCATAGTAGAATTCGCCTTCATGAATTCCGGCTACATTCCTGCGCCTCCTCCGCCTCCCATGGCTTTGCCAAAAAGCTGGTTTGCCCGTAACTGGAAGTGGTTCGTTCCCACGCTGATTCTCGGTTTGGTACTGTTGCTCGCATTGTTTGTTGGCGGTCTGCTCACTTTTGTGTTCGGACTTCTGAAATCGAGCGAGCCGTACCAGCATGCGGTCGCCGTAGCCAGCAGCAATCCTGAGGTGGTGCGTGAACTGGGAGCGCCTGTTGTGCCCGGTTGGTATCTCACTGGAAGTGAGAGCGAATCAGGTAGTTCGGGGAACGCGGACCTGGCGATCCCACTCAAGGGCAAGCTTCACCGTGGTACTGTGTATGTCGTCGCAAAAAAGACTAAAGGCGTGTGGAGCTACGATAAATTAGAAATGTTGGTAGAGGGACGCGAGATTCGCGTTGAGCTCCTGCCAGCCCCAACACCGATGCCTGAGGACAAATAGATGCCGCCACAGGAATTCGCCAGCTACGAAGACTTCTTCACCTTCTACCTGCATGAGCACAGTGACGCCCGCAATCGTGCCATGCACGCGGTTGGCACTTTACTGGGACTGGCTACTTTAATTGTGGCTTTTGCTATTGGCCATCCCTGGTATGCGCTGCTTTGGCCGGTGGTGTCCTATGCTTTTGCCTGGATCGGACACTTCGTGATTGAAGGCAATAAGCCGGCAACGTTTGGCCATCCCTTCTGGTCGTTAATCAGCGATTTCAGAATGCTTGGGCTGATGTTTACCGAGAGGCTGAAAGCGCGCATGCAGGCGGGAGTGGCTGTGGCGGATCGACGACCTTAAGCGGGATGAGTGTGCCGAACGTAAAGCACCAGATACGCGATTGCAAAGCCCAGATAGCATATACCGAACGAGGCGTTTCCCCAGCGCTGTCCTTTACTCAGAAGCGGCGACTGTGAACGGTTCAGTGTCACAATCAGGCCTTTCTTCGTGCCGGTGTAGGCGCGGTACAGTTGAATCGCGCCTAAAAGCGTCCAGAGAAGAGCCATGTAGATGTGGTAGTCCACGGCGTTTCTTATACCATGGAAACGACGTTCAAAGCTATCGTATCTGGCTAGTCGCGCACGCCGGTTTCGTCTGGAAAGACGCCTGTGCCGCTTCAGCCAACGTCCCGGTGCCCTGAGCCTGTCCTGACTCAGCCTTGAAGTAGTATGTGGTATTCGGCTTCAGGTTCTTGATCAGCACCCTGTGCGTGAAGCCACCCCACGGCATGCCGGCGGTCTGGTCCAGATGTGTGGGATCGGTACCGTAGTGCAGGGCCGTTCCTGAATTTACGTTGGTGGACCACGCGATCTCTGCCGTGGTGTCCGTCACGTTTTCAACCACTGGCCCATGGGTGATCTGCACGCCATTTGTTGGTACGCCGATGGGGCTCACCGGAATCTGCTGCACCGTGGGTGACTGAGGAGAAGCCTGGGAAGCGGCCTGAACTGTCTGGCTCGCCCCTTGCTGTAGCTGCAAGAGTCCATTGCCAAAAATCAGGCCAAAACCAAGCGCAGCAAAGATGATATTCATTGGAGTTCTCCCTTGTCGCTTGGATTAGATGAAGATTTCAGGAAAAGGGGTGTTCCGGGTTTGGCGGCTTGTTATAGCGCCCAAGGAAGCGGCCAAAGCGCGGGCCTTTAGCCCATGATTCGAGGAACAAGGAAAAGCAGCAGCGCTACCGTGAATGCGATGATTAGCAAAAGGGACAGAATCCATCCTAGCAGGTAGGCGCGTTCGTGCTCCGGCGGTGGCGCAGTGATGCCCAGGATCGTATGTCCCATTCGCATCAGCGTTAGAAGAAATTCCACTGAGCCAGGTCCGCCTTCCACGTCATTTTTTCGGTGTGGTTCATTCAGCATAGCACTCACAATCTGCGGTTAGCATTGCGCATTGCCCTGACCTTAGGCAGAATAACCGCGGAGAAAAGTCATGAAGATCGGCAAGGTCCTGATCTGGTTGGCGGTAGCGGCGCTGGGCGCGCTTGCGCTGGCGACAATCGCATTCCATCGGCGCGAACCTATCAATGCAATGTGGCTGGTGGTGGCCGCGCTGTGCAGCTATGCGCTGGGCTATAGGTTTTATTCAAAATTCGTCGCCGCCAATGTGCTGGCGCTGGACGCCATGCGCGCCACGCCGGCCGAGCGTCTGGAAAATGGACGCGATTTTGTCCGCACCAACAAATGGGTGGTTTTCGGGCATCACTTTGCCGCCATCGCGGGGCCAGGGCCGCTGGTGGGGCCGGTACTGGCCGCGCAGTTCGGTTATTTGCCAGGAACGCTGTGGATCCTGGTGGGCGCGGTCTTTGCCGGATGTGTGCAGGATTTTGTGATTCTGCTCTTCTCCGTCCGGCGCGACGGAAAATCGCTGGGCCAGATGGCACGCGACGAAATCGGCAAGACCGCTGGTACCGTGGCGTTTATCTCCGTGCTCAGCATTCTAGTTATTCTGCTGGCCGTGGTGGCGCTGATTATTGTGAACGCGCTCAAAGACAGCCCATGGGGCGCTTTCACTATTGGCATGACGATCCCCATTGCGCTGCTTATGGGCGTTTATCTTCGCTACCTGCGGCCAGGACGCGTGCTGGAGGCTTCGGTCCTCGGCTTTCTGCTGGTGGTGGCCGCGATCTTTGGCGGACAGTGGATTTCACAGTCCACGCACGCCGGGGCATTCACGTTTGCCGGAACCACGCTGGCGATTCTTATCATCGTGTATGGTTTTGCCGCTTCTGCGCTACCGGTGTGGCTGCTGCTGGCGCCGCGAGACTACCTGAGCACGTTTGTAAAACTTGGCACCGTCGCGATCCTTGCGCTGGGAATTGTGCTGGTGCGGCCAACGTTGCAGATGCCCGCGCTTACGCGCTTTATCGATGGCAGTGGGCCGGTGTTTGCCGGCAATCTTTTTCCATTTGCGTTCATCACGATTGCATGCGGAGCAATCAGCGGATTTCATTCGCTGATCTCAAGCGGCACCACGCCCAAGATGATTGCCCGCGAAACGCAGACGCGCATGGTTGGCTATGGAGCAATGATGGCGGAATCGTTTGTCGGCATCATGGCCATGATTGCCGCATGCACGCTGCAGCCGGGAACGTATCTGGCGGTGAATAGCGGAGCTGGGATGGTGGGCGGAAATGCCACGGCCGCGGTGGCGACAATCAGCAACTGGGGATTTCCCATCACGGCCGACCAGATGGCCCTGCTGGCGCACCACGTGGGCGAGAAGACGCTTTTCTTCCGCACCGGCGGCGCTCCCGCGTTCGCGCTGGGCATGGCGAAGATATTTTCTGACAGCCTGGGCGGCACAGCCGTGATGGCCATCTGGTACCACTTTGCCATCATGTTTGAGGCGCTCTTCATCCTCACCGTGCTCGACGCAGGCACGCGCGTGGCGCGCTTCATGTTGCAGGACGCGCTGGGCCATGTTTGGAAGCCGCTAGGTAGGACGAGTTGGTATCCCAGCATTGTCGCCACCAGCGCCGTTACGGTGGCCGCGTGGGGATATTTCCTTTGGCAGGGCATTCGCGATCCGCTGGGCGGGATCAACTCGCTCTGGCCCCTTTTCGGCATCTGCAATCAGCTGCTGGCCGCCGTGGCGCTGTGTGTTGCGACAACGATCATCGTGAAGATGGGCCGCTCCCGCTACATCTGGGTTACGCTCGTGCCGCTTTGTTGGCTGGTGGCCGTGACGTTTGCGGCAGCATGGCACAAGGTGTTCGATCCCAATCCGCTGATCGGCACGCTGGCGCACGCTCGCCAGCTAGCCGCCGGGCCCGCAATGGAAGGGCTGCAACGCAGGATCTTCAATGACCAGCTTGATGCCGCTGTCTGCGGGCTTCTGGTCGTCCTGGTCAGCGTGATTGTGATTGAGTCCGGGACGCAGTGGATCAGTGTGATCACAGGACGCAGGAAACCGGCAACGCAGGAAGCGCCATTTGTGGCGACGCAGTATGCGGAGGAGGCGCTATGAAGGCATCGGGTGATCGGGTGATCGCGCGTGATCGGGTGATCGGTGTAGCTGCCTGCAGCGATCACGATGTAATGGTCGAGCACACGATTGAGCTCTGTCATCCTGAGCGAGCCGGAGCGCATGCGACGGCGAGTCGAAGGACCCCGGCGCTGTCTGTATCCAAAGAAGCAGCTTCAGGGAGTTCTTACGAAACTTTGAAAGATTTTCTTCCGCGGCCCACTAGCGCAATACGCACCCTGCTTGCCGCGCTCCGCGAAATCTTTGACGAGTCCGCCTACGACCGCTTCCTGCTGCGAACACACGCGTCGCGATCGAGAGCGAGCTACCGAGAGTTCACGCGCGAACGCGATGCAGCCATGCTGAAGAAGCCGCGGTGCTGCTGAACAACAGAAAATGCCGGGGCCTTTCCCCGGCATCAAGCTACCCCGCAACGCCCAGACCGGCTCCGCCGATCCACGCCGCTGCTGCAATAACCAGAAGTGTGATCATTATGCTGCCTTCCTTTCTTAGATATCGCCGGGCATTATCTCCAAGGCAAGCGCCATAGGCAAGGACGAAAAAATGGCCTTGCCCACTGGCGCTCCGAACCGCGAGTGATCGGAGCGGAAAAGCGCTCAATATAAGGCGAGATCCATTGAGCTACGCTATGAGGAATTTGACGAAAGGCTTTGTTCCGCTCATACCTTCTGCCGCCTCAAGTTTGGAGCGAAGCGACACGAAAATTGGGTGTACACTTTCTTCAATGCGTGTCCTGGGAATCGATTGCGGCAGTGAATACACCGGCTATGGCGTGGTGGAAGAAACGTCTGAGCGGAAGCTGGTTTGCCATGTGCATGGCGCCATCAAGCTGAAGTCGGGGACGCCTATGGCGACCAAACTGGAAAAGATCTTTACCGATCTCACCGCCATCATCGCGCAACACCAGCCGGAGATCATGGCGATTGAAGACGTGTTTTATGCCGTTAACGTAAAGAGCGCGCTCAAGCTGGGACAGGTAAGAGGCGTCGCCATGCTGGCTGCATCGACATCGGGCCTGCAGGTGGCGGAGTACTCACCTCTCTCCATCAAATCCGCTGTCGTCGGTTACGGGCGCGCGGATAAATTCCAGGTGCAGCAGATGGTCACGCGCCTTTTGAATCTTGCGGCAGCGCCGGAACCCACGGACGCATCGGACGCCCTGGCCATTGCCATCTGCCATATTCATACGGTGGCCACCAATGACCGCTATGCGGCGGTATCGCGATGAAGCGCGTGGGTTTCATTCTTTTCTTGCTGATTGTGACGGCCGCGCTGACGCTGTGGGGGCAAGAAGCGCAACAAAATCCTACTAATCCTGCTCTGCCTACGATCACCTTTGATCGCGTATGGGAAGCTTACAAGCCGCAGAGCGTGACCATTACAGTGCAGGCGACCGGTCCGGCCAGGTACGTTTCGCGCAACCCCTTCACGCCGCCTAACCAAACAGGAGCTGATCCGGATTACCTGCTCGACTTCACGCTATCGTCGAAGAACCAGGAAAGACTTTTTCGTGATGCCAGAGAAGCCAATTATTTCAATGGCGATTTCCGTTACAAAAAACATGCAGTCGCCGGCACAGGGCAAAAGACCCTGACATATTCCGATTCGGTGCGCCACTTCAGCACGACGTACGATTACACGGAAAACAAGGCGATCCAGGAGATCACGAATCTTTTCTCGGGAATTTCCAACACCATTGAGCATGGGCGCAAGCTGGTGTTCCTGCACCGGTTTGACAAACTTGGTCTGGAAGACGAGCTTAAAGCGATGGAGGACGCCGCTGAAACCAGCAATCTGGCGGAACTGCAAATCATTGTCCCAACGCTGAAAAGCATCGCAGATGATGCCACTGTCCTCAATATCGCCCGCGAAAGGGCGAGGAAACTGCTTGCCAAGGCCAAGTCTGAGTAAAGCAATGAGCAGTTCTGACTGTAAAAGTTAAGTATTATCAATAACACTTAACAATAAGAAACTAAGTGGCGCAGCGCCGATCTAATACATTAGCAATGCTTTTTAGGAGGGTTTATGCTGCGCCACTCTTTTATGTCGCAAAACCCGATGTTGCAAAACCGAATGAGTCGCTGGCGCCTGGGCGGAATTTTCCGTAAGACCGGGCTGTTCCTCCCCATGATTTTTGCGCTGGTATTTTCCCTGGCGCCACTTTCTCACGCGCAGGATTTTGACGATGAAGATGGCCACGATTCGCAGGCGCGGATCGTGCGCATCAGCTATGTTGAAGGCGAAGTGAGGCTGGATAATGGCCACGGCTATGAGAGCGCAACCATGAACGTCCCTCTGACGGAACGCAATTGGCTGCAGACCGGATCTGACGGATGGGCTGAAGTGCAGATGGAAGATGGCAGCCTGATCCGGCTGGCTCCGGATACTGTGATTGCGTTCACGCAGCTGGGGCGGACTTCATCCGGCGCAACGCTCACCACGGTCGACCTTGACCAGGGCGAAGCCGAGTTCAAGGTTACGAAACACGATGACGGCGATTTCAACGTTACGGTAAAGAAAAATATCATCGCGCTCACTCATTCAGGCTCATTCCGCGTGACCAGCACCAATGCCGATTCGCTGGACGTCGCGGTGTGGAAGGGCGAAGTAAGCGTGAGCGACACGGACAATGGCGGCGAAGTTGCCGTTAAGAAAGACGAAACTTTTGTTTTAGATCCCAATGACGCGGCCCGCTACGCTCTGGATAAAGGTGTGGACGCAGACGATCTGGACCAGTGGAGTCGGCAGCGCGACGATTTTCTGAGCACATATGCTTCCGCCGGCCCGGGCTATGCGCAGTCGCCTTATCAATACGGCGCGAGCGACCTGAATTATTACGGACAATATTATGACGTCCCGGGATACGGTGAAGTCTGGCAGCCGAACAATGTTGGCTACAACTGGGACCCTTTTAGCAACGGCTATTGGAGTTACTCTCCAGGTTTTGGCTACACGTGGGTCTCGTCTTATACATGGGGATGGATGCCGTACCGCTACGGCCGGTGGGTATTTGTGAATGGACGCGGCTGGTGCTGGGCGCCGGGCGGCTGGAGCAGATGGTATAGCAGACCTCGGCTGGTGAATGCGCCTCCGGGATTCCGTCCTCCGCTTCCGCCGGCAGACCGAATTGTCGATCGCGGCCCGGTGAAAAATCATCCCGAGCCGCCTCCAGTGGCCGGTGGACCTGGAAGAAGACTCGCTGGTCCGGGTGTGGGTAGGGTTGTGGATAATGATGGAGATAACCACACCCTTGGTCGCTCAAGTGGAGACAGAGGCGACAGGCGTGTGTACACAAATGACGATGTGGCGAGAGTGCCGCGAACTGATAACCCGCCACCGCAGCCAAAGCCTGACGTCAACAAAGATCACGGACGAATCGATGGCGACCGCAATCCGAAGGTAGTGGACCAGCAGCCTGCTCGCGGCGATCGTGGAGGCGATTTCGATCGCTCACGCGACAACCATCAGCCGCCGCCTGAACCAGTAAGGCGCTCGAACAATGAGGGAACGCCGCCATCGATTGAACGGCAGCATAATCCGCCGCCGCAAACGTTCACGCCGGCTCCGCAACGGCAGCCGGAACATGTATACGCGCCGCCTGCGGCCGTGCATCAGCAGACAGCGTCACCGGCGCCGGTAGTGCATCAACCAACTCCGCCGCCCGCGCCTGTGGTACGTCAGTCGGCGCCGCCGCCGGAAAGCCATGGGAGAGCGTCGGATGAGGGTTCACGGGGCAGACAACGGTAAGAACTTTTAGCTAAAGGACACGAAGTTTGATCTTCGTGTCCTTTTGTTTTGGATGGCGATTGCCGCAGAACGCCCGGACATTAGTTGCAAAAAATCGCAAAAGAAAGGACTTTTTGAAACTTCGTGTTTCTTCGTGTCATTTGTGGTTAATTTTTGAGCTTGCGGAAAATCTGCGCCGCCGTTTCCAGCGGCAGAGCTTCTGCCCGGACATCGGCTCGTACGCCTGCTTCTTTTAGGCTGCTGCGGATGATTTCTTCGCCATAGTCTTTCTTTAGATTATTGAGCAGCGTCTTGCGCTTCATGGCGAAAGCCATTTTCAGGAATGCAATGAACCCCGCCGGATTGATCTGCAATTCGGCGAATCGCGGCGCAACGGTCAATCGCAGCACTGAAGAATGTACTTTGGGCGGCGGCGAGAATGCTTCTGGTGGCAAAGTAAAGAGATTTTCGATCCTGGCATAGAGCTGCGCCGTAGCAGAGAGCATGCCGTAATCGCGCGTGCCCGGACTGGCGGCGATGCGGTCCGCCACCTCGCGCTGGACCATGATCACAATCACGTCAAACTGTTCATGAAATTCAAACAGCCGCAGCAGAATGTCTGACGTGATGTAATACGGCAGGTTTCCCACCACACGCGCGCGCGAAGGCTTGAGCGGACGCAGGTCGTTCAATGGTCCAATGGTGCGGTTCAGCACCGTGCGGAAATCCAGTTTCAGCACGTCCGCTTCAATGATCTCAACCTGCGGTTGCAGGCGATATTTGAAGCGAAGCTCCGTGGACATCATGCGATCCAGTTCCACGGCGATCAGCCGGTGCGCCCTGCGCGCCAGCACCTGGGTGAGCGCGCCCTTGCCGGGGCCGATTTCGACGACCACGGAATTTGACACGTCGCCCAGAGCTTCAACAATCTGCTCCGCGGCGCCCACGTCGGCCAGAAAATTCTGGCCCAGTTTGGGCTTTTTTGCCGCTCCCGAATTGGCCCTTTTTGTTGCCGCCATTTAGAATTTTCTATAGCAGGTTCGTGCCGTGTTCCGTATTTGCCGCCACGGAGGCCCCCGTGAAAATCGCTTTTGCCGCTTCTGAGTGCGTGCCCTTCGCCAAAACCGGCGGACTGGCTGATGTTGTTGGCGCTCTTCCGCAAGCGCTCGCCGAACTGGGCCATTCCGTTTCCGTCTACCTGCCTAAATATAAACAGACCAGGCTGCCGGACGCCAAGGTTCTGCTGCGCAGCGTTACCATCCCGTTTGACGATCAATACCGGTTCTGTTCGGTGCTGGACGGCGGAAAACGTTCTGGGGTGCAATTCTACTTCATTGACTATCCGGCGTTCTTTGACCGCGAAGCGCTCTACGGCACCTCTGCCGGGGACTATCCTGATAATGCCGAGCGTTTCGCGCTGTATTGCCGCGCCGTGTTGGAAGCTTCCAAAGTGCTGGGCGTGCCGGATATTTTTCATTGTCATGACTGGCAGTCCGCGCTTATTCCGATCCTGCTGCGGACAAGTTATGAAGCCGACCCGGTTTTCCGCGGCACGCGCACGGTCTTTACCATACACAATATCGGCTATCAGGGAATTTTTCCTCCGGACACGCTGCCGCTGCTCATGCTGCCTTGGGACCTCTTTACCATTGACCAGATGGAGTTCTGGGGAAAAGTAAATTTTCTGAAAGGAGCCATCGCCTTCTCCGATCACCTCACCACAGTAAGCCGCAAGTACGCGCATGAAATACAGGCCAGCGAATATGGATTTGGTCTGGAAGGCGTGCTGAAGTCGCGCGCGGGATCGTTGACCGGGATCATCAATGGCGTGGATTATAACGAGTGGAGCCCGGAGAAAGACAAGTACATCGTCCGGCAATATTCCGCGGAAGGTCTTCAAGGCAAGAAAGAGTGCAAGTACGATCTGCTGCGCCAATTCGGTCTGGAAAGCGCGCCCATTGATACGCCGGTCATCGGTATTGTGTCGCGCTTTGTGGCGCAAAAAGGCTTTGACCTGATTGAAGAAATTGGCGGTGATCTGGCTCGTCTTCCTTTGATCATTACCGCGCTGGGCAGCGGCGAGAAGGAATACCAGGATCTGCTGCTCAAGCTGCAAAAGCAGCATCCGGATAAAATCGCCGTGAAAATAGCATATGACAATGGGCTGGCGCACAAGATCGAGGCCGGCGCAGACATGTTCCTGATGCCGTCGCGTTATGAGCCAAGCGGACTGAACCAGATGTATAGCCTGCGCTATGGAACGGTGCCGATCGTCCGCGCCACCGGCGGCCTGGACGATACGATTGAATCGTGGGACCCGACTTCGGCCAAAGGCACAGGCTTTAAATTCAGCGCATACTCCGGTGTGGCGCTGTTGAATTGCATCCATGAAGCGTTGCGGGCATTTAAAGACCAGGCCGCATGGCTCAAGCTGATGCAGAATGGAATGAAGAAAGATTTTTCCTGGACCGCATCGGCCCGCGAGTACGTGAAGATTTACGAACGGCTATCCCCATCCAAGCCTGGGCCTTCCGAGAAAGTGCTGGAGTTCAGCAGGGTTTAGTTTTTTTATGCAATCTCGAGCGAAGCGACAGATCCCTATCATCGTATAAACTTTGCAATGTTCAAGTTGCCACAGAATATTCGCGACTAAAGGGATCTCTCACCCGCAAATGGCGCGGGTTCGAGATTTCAGAAAAAGTTCCTTCGTGTCCTTTGTATTACTAACAATCAGATTCTTCTCAACCCGCGAAGAATTTTCCCCTTTAAGCCCTTTCGCATTCCGGTCTTTTCTTCAGGTCCTAAGTCCTCCGAAGCTTCTTGCGTTGAAGTTTTGACTTTTACTGTTGCTCTCCGCGTCTCCGCTGTTTCCGTGGTGGATGTTTCTTTTTGGTTGCGGCTCCGCCGCGCTGTGGTTAAACGCTCTTCTTCTGTTTGGCAAAATACCAGAACACCGGAATTCCCGCCAGCATCACCAGCGTCATCACGATTGTTCCGAAGAGGGAATGATGCAGCTTGTCAATGAACGTGAAATAGAGCAGCACTGCCGCGGCGACGACGAACAGCGCCGGCACCACGGGGTATCCCCAAGTGCTGTAGGGGCGCGGCGTGTTCGGCTCGCGCTGGCGGAAGACGAAGATTGTGCTGGCGGCGATCATGTAGAAGAGCCATTCGGAGAAAATCGCCAGTTCAAGGAAATCCCGGAACGAGCCGCCGCCGAGCTGCAAAGCAATCGCCATTACGCACTGAACGATGAGAGCCAGTGACGGAGTATGAAAGCGGGGATGGACCTCAGCCAAGGCTTTGAAGAAATAGCCATCGCGGGCCACGGCAAAGGGAATGCGTCCGCCGCTCATGATGGTGCCATTGAGTGTCACGAACATGGAGAGCGCCATCCCAGCAGATACCAGCAGCGCGCCCAGATGACCGATGGCGATCTGGGTTGCGGATGAAGCAGGCACCGGAGACGCCGCCACGGCTGATGCCGGCATCACGAACTGCACCGCTGCGTTTACGCCGATATAAAGCACTGCCACTATCGCCACGCCGGCAATCAGCGCCACCGGAATGCTCCGCTCAGGATTGCGAATCTCACCGCTGACCATATTGAGATCATTCCAGCCGTCATAGGCCCAGAGCGCGGCGACCAATGCGGCCATAAATCCCGCCATGCCGCCTTTGGCGCCCAGAAACGTAGTGCCGAAGTTGCTCCAGCTTCCGCTGGTGGCGCTGAAGCCCGCGGCAATGATCACAACGATCATTACAATTTTCAGCGTGGTCATTACCAGTTGGAAGTTTCCAGCCTTGCGCACGCCCAGGTAGTTCAGCGCAGAGATCAGGATGGTGGCGGCCATGGCAAGCACGTGTCCGTATGTAAGCTGGTATCCGCCTTGCAGCGAAAAGATTGGATGGGGAAGAAAGCTGAAGGCGGAAAAGTTCCCCAGCACGCGTACCAGTCCGCTGGTTACGCTGGCGATCGATGCGGGCTTGGCGATGAGGAACCACGTCCATGCGTACAGAAACGATGGCAGGGGCCCGTAAGCGTCGCGGATATAAACGTATTCGCCGCCAGCCCAGGGACGCACTGCGCCGAGTTCCGCATACGTGAGCGCGCCAAAAAATGAAAGCAGGCCGCCGACGATCCAGGCGAGATAAACCAGACGGGCCGAGCCCACCGCCTGCATCATTTCCGCTGGAACAAGAAATATTCCGCTGCCGATAATGGTGCCGACGACAATCGCCGTGGAGTGCCAGGCGTTTAATTCGCGCAGCAGTTCAGGCGCTGGTTTGGGCGCGGTTTGCATCGGTCTTGGCCTCCAGAAGACTGGCGAGGTATCCCACAACAAACGTGGTGATCGAACCAAACGTTACGTACCAGGTCCAGGCGATGTGGGTCCACCCCCAGATATAAGTGTTCAGGACCAATCCGCAGAGCATACCAACAATCGCGCCGTTCTGTTTGGCTCGACGGGTGAGCAATCCAAGCAGAAAAACGCCGAGCAGCCCGCCATAGGCCAGTGAAGCGATGGTGAGGCCCTTTTCCAGCACGTTGCCGCCATAGCGCGAAGCCAGCGCCAGTCCGAAGAGCGCAACGCCCCAGACTACAGTTGCTATGCGTGAAAGTCTGAGACGCTTGCTGTCTGAAGTTTCTGGCCGGCGGCGCAGGTAGAAGTCGATCATGGTGGTGGAAGAGAGCGAGTTCAAGGCGGCGCTTAGGTTCGACATGGCCGCGGCCAGGATGGCGGCAATCAGCAAGCCGGCAATGCCGCGCGGCATGTGCTCCACAATGAATGTGGGGAAAACGTAGTCATTAGTAGCGAAGTGGCCGGTTGGCGGGAATTGGCGGTAGAAAACCCACAGCCCTGCGCCGACGAGCAAGAAGAGCGTGAATTGAATCAGGATTACGCCGCCGCTGAAGAGCAGGGCAGTGCGCGAATCGCGCTGGTTGCGTGCGACAAGCAGCCGCTGGACCATCAACTGATCTGTGCCGTGCGTGGCGGTGTTGAGAAACATGCCGCCAATCAGTCCGGCCCAGAATGTATAAGTCTTGAAGAAGTTGAGAGAGAAATCGAACACCTGCAGCTTGCCAGCGCCGGAAGCGACGGCGTGGATCGTGGGCCAGCCGCCCGGGACGAGGTGGAGGAGCGTGATAAAACCAATAATCGTGCCGCCAATGTAGATGGCGAGCTGGACGACGTCAGTCCATATGACGGCGGCCATGCCGCCTTCAAAGGTATAAATTAGCGTGAGCCCCATGACGATGGCGACGGAAGTAACACCGCCCGTCCCCAGCGCGATGCTGATTACGATGGCCACAGCCCACACGCGCACGCCTTCAGCAGCGGCCCGCGTGACGAGAAAAACTGCGGCGGTGATGCGATGGAGTTCTTTTCCAAAGCGGCGGTCGATGAGTTGATAGGCGGTAAACATTTCACCGCGAAAATATTGGGGGATAAAAATTGCGCTTACGACGATGCGGCCAAGAAGATAGCCAAAGACAAGCTGGAGAAAGCCGAAGTTGCCGCCATAGGCAATGCCCGGTGTGCCGATGACCGTGAGCGTGCTGGTTTCAGCGCCAACAATGGAAAGAGCAATGGCCCACCAGGGAATGTTGCGGTCGGCCAGAAAATAATCGCGCAGTGACCTTTGAGATTTGCGAAACCTTAACCCAAAAAAAGTAATACTAATGAGATAAACGGCGATAATGAGCAGGTCAATAATTTGCAGTCGCATGAATAGGTTTTATCTGCCAAGTCATTATTCGGGAAAAATGCCTGAAAGCGAAAGTAAAAGTTGTGGGAAGATGAATTAAAGTTCAATCATGCCACTGTACCTGGGTATCGATGCCGGAGGCACCAAGACAGACTGCGCCGTGAGTAACGGCGCGGAGCTGCTGGGCCAGGCCACGGGTGCAAGCTGCAAACTGGCGCGCGTGGGCAAGGAACGTGGCCGTGAAAACCTGCAAACAGTGATTCGCCAAGCCACTGAAACCGCGCGCGTGGACCCGGCGACAATTCAGCATGTCTGCATCGGGATGGCCGGAGCTTCGTTGGCGGAAGCGGTGCACTGGGCGCAACAGACCATCCGCGAACTCATGCCAGAATCCACAATCTACGTTGCGGGCGACCACGTGATCGCGCATCGCGCAGCCTTTGGCACGTCACCGGGCGTGCTGGTGATTTCCGGCACAGGGTCGATTGCCTTCGGGCGCAACCAGAACGGAGAGACCGCGCGGGCAGGGGGCTGGGGACCAAACGTCTCTGACGAGGGATCAGCGTTCTGGGTGGGGAGGGAAGCGGTGACGGCGGCACTGCATGCGTTTGATTTCGGCAAGAGCAATGGACTGCTGGCGACAATTGCCGATTGCTGGAAAGTCGCGCCGGAAGAGGTGATCAGGTTGGCGAACTCTTCTGAGCCGCGATTCCCTGAGCTGGCGGGACCTGTGGTGAATGCCGCGGAGCAGGGTGATGCCAGCGCGCGCGCGATTACCGATCGCGCAGGCAAAGCTCTGGCAGGGCTGGCGAGTGCGGTCATCAACCGGCTGTGGCCCGATGGAGGCGTGGTGCCTGTGGCGCTGGCGGGGGGAGTGCTTCAGGGATCGCCGCTGGTACGACAGGCTTTTAAGGAAGCCATGAAAGCGGAGCAGCCGCAAGCCGCTGTGAGCTTTGCGTTCGTGCGTCCAGTGCTGGGAGCGCTGGAAATTGCCGCGCAGCGCGGAGTGAGGCGATGAGCGAGTGGACTTCCCACGAGAACGAAGGCCTGCAGGAAGCGCCGGAGCAGCCTGAACCGCCCCGGGTCCGCACTGAACACAAGAAAATAACTTTGTCGGCCGATGCTGACCTGGAGCGGCTGGTGCATGAACCGTCTCCGGAAATCCTCATTGCCGTGGCAGCTGATGCGCGCCTGACAGAAGATCTGGCGCTGGCGTTGCTGAACCATCGCGACCTGCCGCGCGAAGCCCTGGAAGCGCTCAGCAAGAATGGCGTGCTAATGCGCCAACGCAAAGTGCGCATGGCGGTGGTAATGCATCAGCGAACGCCGCGTCATGTTTCGGTGCCAACCATCCGCCATCTCCACACCTTTGAGCTGATGCAGGTAGCGCTGCTTCCCTCGGTGCAGCCGGACGTGAAGCGCGTAGCGGAAGAAGCGCTCATCGGCAAACTGGCCAGCATCTCGTCGGGAGAGCGCGCAACGCTGGCGCGGCGCAGCTCAGGCCGCGTGGCTGCTGCGCTGCTGCTGGATAAAGAAGAGCGCATCATGCAAGCGGCACTGGCCAATCCGCAGATGACGGAGATCTTTATCGTAAGAGCCCTGAAGGCCGAGCACGGGACGGAACTGCTGGCGCCCGCCGTTTCACGGCACCAGAAATGGTCTTATCGCAATGACGTGAAGGCCGCCCTGCTGGGCAACAAGAACACACCTTCAGGCCGGCTGATTCATCTGGCTGCGGAGTTACCGGTGAATTTGATTAAAGATGTTTTGCGGAGCGGCCGCTTGAGCAGCCACTCGAAAAATAGTTTGCTGGCGGTGCTGGAGAAGCGCGGCGTGAGAGCTTATGATAGTAACCGCTAACGAAA
>DAHUXR010000080.1 GCA_027307045.1 Acidobacteriaceae bacterium | reverse complement strand
GGGAGTGAAGATCGAGCGCATGCTGACGGTTTTTGGCTATGACCACGCGCCGCACGGGCATGGCGAAGTGAACTTTGAAAATGTACGCATCCCCGTAACGAACATGCTGCTGGGCGAAGGGCGAGGCTTTGAAATCGCCCAGGGCCGCCTGGGGCCGGGCCGCATTCACCACTGCATGCGGCAGATCGGCGCGGCCGAGCGCGCCCTGGAAACAATGTGCCAGCGGGTGAAATCGCGCGTAGCGTTTGGCAAGCCGTTGGCGGAACAAGGCACGCTACGGGCGGACATTGCGCAATCGCGCATGGAGATTGAGCAGGCGCGCCTGCTCACCTTGAAAGCCGCCTACATGATGGATACGGTGGGCAACAAGGAGGCGCGCGCGGAAATCGCAATGATTAAAGTTCTGGCTCCCAACGTGACTTTGCGCGTGCTGGACCGCGCGATCCAGGCGCATGGCGGCGCAGGCGTTTCACAGGACACGTTCCTGGCCGGCGCATGGGCCAATGTGCGGACACTGCGTCTGGCGGACGGACCGGATGAAGTGCATCTTGAATCGCTGGCGAAACATGAATTGCAGAAGGGCTCTCCGCGCGTGGTGAAGGCCGGCGTGGCGAACGCGAGCGATTAGTCTGCGTCTGGGTCGCGCAAGAATGCATTGACTTCGGGTACGTCGCGGAATGGCTGGATAAGAATTTCCGGCAGCCGTACGCGTTCTTCCGTGTCGATCCCTTTCACGCCAATGTCTATCTGTTCCTGCGGCACGTCAAGCCGGAACGTTCGATGAATACGGTCCCAGCACGCCAATCCGCTGGACCAATTGGTATTGGCCTCCGCTGGCTCGTTCGAATGATGAATGCCGTGCATGCGCGGCGTCACCAGAAACCAACTCAGCGCGGATTCCCACCTGTTAGGCAAACGAACATTGGAATGGTGGAACAGAATTGATAACGAAAGAAACATCTGCCAGTACGTGAGCGCTTCAGCATCCACGCCCAGCAACACAACCTGCACGGCACGATACGGTACTGAAACGACAAGCTCACCAAAGTGGAAGCGCAGCGCCGTGGAGGCGTCCAGATCCAGATCAACGTGATGCACGGCGTGGAATCGCCACAGAAATGGAACGCGGTGCGTCAGGACGTGCCAGAGATAAAGCGTGTAATCCATCAGTACGACAGCGGCGAGAATCTCAAGTGGTCGAGGAAGGTTCAGCTGCTTCAGCAAGCCGAGTCTTCGTTTCTCAACCGATCGCGCCAGCGGCTGGAGGGCGGGTGCTTCCAGAAGATGCACGGTGAGCGCGCCCAGCGCGGCGACAGACAGGTTGCGCACATCACGGTGAAGTTTGGATTCGCGTTCACGCCGCAACGGGCGCTTGCGTTCCAGCAACACAAGGCCGGCGAGCACTCCAAGACTGATGGCAACGCGAAAGAAATTTTTCATCCCTGCCTCAATCTGCTCCGGCCGCATCGGGCGTCAATAGCATCATGCTGGGCCAGTTTTAATACCAGGGTGGCTTTAGAAAACCACCCCGCCTGTCACTGGCAGATTCACTCCGTAAAGATAGTCTGAGCCCGAAGAAAGAAGAAATTGGATGGCCGCAACAATTTCAGCGGGCTTGGCCAGGCGTTTGCCAGGAGTGGCGGCAGCAGCAATTTGCAGGGCCTTCTCTGGAATTTCAGAAAGAAACTGGGTTTCCACCATAAAGGGCGAAACTCCATTAATGTTCACCGCAGTGCCCGCATAGTCGGCGGCCAGGGCGCGCAAAAGGCCGAGTTCCGCATATTTGACCACCGTGTATGCGGACATGAATTTGGCCGGAACACCAACGGTAACGCTGGAAAGCACCAGCACCACTTTGGTGTGCCATTCGGCGCGTGCCATGGCCGGAAGAAACTCCTGCAGCAGCCGCATGCCCGCGCGCACCTGCACCTGAAAATCAGCGTCAAAATGCTCCATGTCGGCTTGATGAAAGCGCTCCAGGCGCAGCTTAAGCCCGGCAAAGTGAACAATTTTGTTCGGAAATTCCGCATGTGAATGGAGTTGAGCGATCAGGTGCTCAACGCCCTCCGAGGACCTCAAATCCGCCTGGATAGGAATGAAGCTGTCGCCTAGTTCACGCTTCATCTGCTCCATCCGTTCCTTTCCTTGATGGAAATGGGCCAGGATTTGTACGGCAGGCCCGTTCCTGGCGATGGAACGAATCAGTTCTAACGCGAGATCGGAAGAAGCGCCGGTGATCAGGATGGTCTCAGCGCTCATTTAAGCCCACCCGGATTTTTGCTTTGGAGATCACCTGCTCGCCCTTCTCAATAGAAGCCTTGATCTCGATCCGCCGAAATGCGTCGTTGAGATGTGCAATTTCTCCCTTTACCGTCAGCCAGTCACCCACGTATGCAGGATTGGAAAAGTCGACCTGAATACCATGGAGCAGGCAAAAACGGCCGGGGAGATAGACGCCCACCATCCGTGAGTACAGTGCAGAGGTCAGCATGCCATAAGCTACAACGTCGGGGAATCCTGCCGCTTTGGCAAATGTAGCGTCCAGATGAAGAGGATTGGTGTCACCGGATAAATGCAAAAAATCCTGCATCATTGCCGGCGTTAGTTGCACCGAAAACGAATGCGCGAGCCCGGTATGTAATTCAGACCAGCGATAAGCGTTCATTTTGCCGCGAGCTTTTGTTCCATCAGGTCGATCATATCGCCAACGTTTTTCAATTCCGCCAGTTCGCTCAGGCTAAAACGGATGTGGAATTCCTGCTCGATTGCCGATACCAGGTTGATGTGCGCCAGGGAGTCCCAGTTGGCGACTGTAGCCGCGCTGGACTGTCGTGTGATCTGCAGTGCGGGATCGTCCAGCACATCGCGGAAGATCGGTTGCAACTCGGCCAGGATATCACTCATGCACGTACTCCTTAATATACTTATTCTGGGGCTGGTAGCCCTGGGAGAGATCCAGCCTGAATACCTGATGCTGGTCATCACCCCCGCTTCGCTTAAAGCCAAGAGCCGCGTAGTGGCCGGCAGCCAACCCATTTCTCTCCGTTTGGATATAGTAACCGCGAATTTCGCCGATGCCTTGACTCTGGCACTCGGCCACCAGCGCATCAAGCATCACCGTCTCCATTCCGCGTTTCAAAACCCGGCAACTCATGATCCACAGGTCAATGTGCAAAATGTCGTTTTCTTTCCTGCCAATGATGACCGAGATGAGCCCGTTATCGCCGAACTTATCTGTCAATTTTCCATACAGCGAGATGCAGGAGGGATCGGTGGCGATAGCTTCCACCTGTGCTCGCGTGTACCGGCGCGTGGTCAGGTTGAATTGGTTGGTCTTGCCGATTAATTGCGTAATGCGGTCGAGATAGACCGGCTTGAACGCGGCCACCTCGGCGCTCATTTCCAGTGATTCCAGGTATTCATCATAATTCTGGAAGCGGCCCTGGAAAGCAGCGCGCTGCGCATTTTCCTGGTATTGCTCGGCGCGTTTCAGGTCTTCGCGTGAGAGCCGCACCGGTTCAAAGTAGCGTCCATCCTCCAAAACGCGAATAAATCCGCTAACGTCACTGCCCACGTCCGGAACTGCCACCGCCGGCAGTTGCGCGGAAATGATCTCACGCTCCGCCGGATTGTCATCCACAAAGACGATGCTATCCAGGCCTATATTCAGTGCAGAAGCAATCGCTTTGATGTTTTCGTGCTTGGGCTCCCAGTTAGCCTTGAAACAGGAAAAGTGGTCCAGCAAAAGGACCGAGTCAGGGTGCTCAAGCCCCTGGCGCGCAATTTCTTCGGAATTCTTGGAGCAAACAGCCAGCAGAATTCCGCGGCTTCTGAGTTGAAGACAATATTCTTGAAACGCAGTAAAAGCCTCCGCTTCCGCGGTCTCTCTGCCAATCTTGATTTGTTCCGGACCGTCGTCGCCAATCACTCCACCCCAAAGCGTATTGTCCAGATCAAGTACCAGGCATTTCTTCGTGCGGCCATAAATCGCCAGCACCATGGCGGCGGCAGATTTGGCAACCTCAAGGCTTCCTTCGGGCGTCGCGAGCATCTTGTAGCTAAACCAGCGACCAGCGTCGTGAAAAGCCTTCAAGCCTACTGAAGCAGCCACTCCGTTCAGATCATGGATAAGAAGATTAGTACGCGCGGCGGCTTCGCGCGCAAATTCTGTATTCAGCAGGTTAATGAACCTGACCCGGCCCGTGGGACTTACCGCATCATAATTGCCCAGCAGGCGTTGTGCCGGAAGCTCAAAATTGTTCTGCACCACCACGGCGCCGAGCGGCTGGAGCCCATTCCAGATGGCGGCAAAGCGCATGCTTTCAGCGACTACGTAAGCATTCAAATCGGACTCGGATGTGTCCAGCAGCGGCCAGCCCTGAATATTTGTCGAGGATGTGTATACGAAAACGATATCGGGTTTGAATTCCACCAGGCGTGCCGTATCGAGAACAGCTTCCTCAAAATACTTGTTGTAGTCCGAGAAGTAGAAAACCGGCTGTATGCCTTGCTCCAGCAGCAGCAACTCAAGAAAAGCGGCGACCTCATTGACCGTGGATCCGCACAGGAACGCAATGCGAATGGACAAGAGGTTCGGGCGATTCTGCAGCTCACGACGGAGCCCCTTCTGCTTTCGCAAAAGAACGACGGCGCCGGCATTTGCGATCATTGTCTCATCCTCGGTATTGCGCACTGGCCTTGGCTGCGATCAAAAACAATCTTTGGGCCAAAACAAAATCGGAGGTCCCTTCCAGTCGGCTTATAGCGAGTATGCAATGAATATAAGGAAATTTTACCGCAGTTCGTTCTGTGCATCCAAGGCAGGTCCCTAAATGCGTATTGTCGAAATGCGGTGGGGCGGGGTGAATGCGCTATCGATTCGGGGATTTTTGAGCGATGGCTGCGCTCTCTCTTAAATCAATCAAGACACGCACATCCTGGATTTCACCCAACTGCTCTGTTTACTTCCATATTCGAGGCAGAAGTTTAGCTTTGGCGGGGACTCCTATCGCAATGCAATAAGGTGGAATCTTGCCTCTCACCACGGAACCAGCCCCAATCACGCATCCTCGGCCGACCACGGCGCCATCCAGAAAAGTCACATTCGCGCCTACCCAGCAATCGTCTTCAATAGTGATGCCCAAACGAGTAGTTTCCTGGCTGCGAATAGGAATGTCAGTGCGGTCATAAACGTGATTCTCGGGATGAAAGCTCACATGCTGGCCCATGATCACGTTTTCCCCGATGGAGACAAAACCGGAGCTGCCGATGAAGGAAAAGGCATCAACGGCGGAGTTAGCGCCCATGCTGATGCCTTCGCCCAGATTCGACACGGGCGCGCCCACGATTACCGAGTAAGCGCCAATCTTCACATTGTCACCAAGGACCACGCCTTTGCGCATGAGGCCGTCAATGATGACGCCGCGCTCAAGGGTCACGCCTTTGCCAAAGCGAATGAGCGACGCGCCACGGAGGTTAACGCCTTTGGCCATGAACACGGTTGCGATGCGGCGCTGCAGAAACAGAAGCTTGAACACGCCCCGCATGAGCCAGGTAGCTCGCCGGATGAGCAATCCCAGCAATAAAGAGAGCGGGATATTTCGATCCAGATGGAACGGCCGTCCTTTTATTCTGCTCGCGAACGATTCCACGGATTTATAAAGAAACTCGCTCATGGGAGACAGAATCCGAACGCAGCCCTAATCCACCTTTCCCGAATTTGACCAGAGCATTATAACGGGGGGAGCTTTTCCGGGATGGCGGTCCAGCAACCGTTCCACAAACCACTATAGAGACTTGCTGCCCGCTTGAAATCCGCCTGGAAGAGAGACCTCAGGGTGACATAGCCCACATATTTACTCATGGAAAAGGCAAACAAAGGCAGCTGGCGGAGAGGCAGATACTTGCGCGCACACAAGATTGCGTTTCTCATATTGTAAAAATCCCGCTTGGCAAATCCCATGCTCTGCTTCGTAACATAGGAATCGCGGTGCCACACGACTGACGCGGGAACATACATGGCCTTGTATCCCGCGCGGAGGGCGCGCATGGACCAATCCACGTCTTCATACCCCATGAAAAAAATTTCATCCAGCAAGCCGACTTTTTGCACGGTCTCCACCCTGACCAGAAGAGCGCATCCGGAGACAAAAGAAACTTCCTTTGTCTGGTCATAACTGCCAACGTCACTTTCGCGCAATCCAAAATGGACAGGAAAAGTTTTCCAGGGAACATACTCGCCGCCGGCGTACCAGATTTTATCCGCGGGCTCAAAATAATAAATCTTGGGGGTCACCATGCCAATGCGTTCATCGCTTTCGGCCACGTGGACCAGTTCGGTCAGGAAATTTGGCGCAACAATCGTGTCATTATTCAGCAGCAGCAGGTAATCCGTTCCCCGGGCCAAAACGTCGCGCATGGCAACGTTGTTGCCGCCGGTGAACCCCAGATTCTTGTCATTGAGGATAACGCGTACTTCAGGAAAGTCCTGGGCCAGCTTTTTGCCGGATCCATCCACTGAGCCGTTATCCACCAGCACCACTTCAAACGCGGGATAATCAATCTTCCTGAGCGAAAGCAGGCAGTCGCGGGTGACATCATAACTGTTCCAGCTGAGGACAATGATGCTGACTTTGGGCTGACGGCGTGGCGTTTTTTCCATGTGTTTCTTGGGTCGAAGTTTTTTCGGCAAAGACAGACGCTTTCGCTTCCCCCGTTAAGATCGCAGGGCTGCCCCAAGGCCAAATTTTACTTGGCCATTTTGCCCATGCGAAATCAGCAGGAGATGCGCCTGTGAGAGCAGCTAGTTTAACATCCAACAAATTGGGAAACGGCTGTTCGCAAGAACACGCTTCACCTGTATCGTTACGGTATATTGTAGCGAATGAGAGGGCTTGCCGCATGGCTGAGAAAACCGCGTTGCTGCCGATTTTGAACCGTGCGCCGGCGGCTGACTTTCAAGGCACACTGCGGCAGCACGGCCTGGGCGAACTGCGGCGGCGTGAGGTTACCACGCTACAAATCAACGTAGGCAAACTCTGCAACCAGGCTTGCCACCACTGCCACGTGGAAGCCGGCCCCAAGCGGACTGAGATCATGCCTGCCAAGGTGGCGGAACGCTTGATGACTCTATTGGCGGCAACGCCTTCAATCCACACCGTGGATATCACCGGCGGCGCGCCGGAATTGAATGCGAACTTCCGTACGCTGGTGAGCGAGTCGCGACGGATGGGGAAGCATGTGATCGACCGCTGTAATCTCACCGTGCTTTTTGAGCCAGGGCAGGAAATGCTGGCGGAGTTCCTGGCCGAAAACCAAGTTGAAATCACGGCAAGCCTGCCTTGCTATACGGAGAGCAACGTAGACCAGCAACGCGGCAAAGGCGCGTTTGAAAAAAGCATTCGCGCTCTGGGGGTGCTGAACGCGATCGGTTATGGGCGCGGGACAGGGCTGACACTGAACCTGGTTTATAACCCGCTGGGAGCCTCATTGCCGCCACCGCAGCAAAAGCTTGAGGACGACTACAAGACGCAGCTGCGCGAGAATTTTGCCATCGAGTTCGACAGGCTTTTCACCATTACCAACATGCCAATCAAGCGCTTCGCCGAGTTTCTTGTGCGCGAAGGGAAACATGAAGCCTATATGGCCCTGCTGACAAACCACTTCAATCCCGCGACCGTGGATGGCTTGATGTGCCGTGATCTGGTGAGCATTGGATGGGACGGCAGGATTTACGATTGCGATTTTAACCAGATGCTTGACCTTGAGACACCCAGCGGAAAAACCATTTGGGAGATTGAATCTTTCGCAGAGCTGGAGGAAAAATCGATTGCCACCGACGGCCATTGCTTTGGCTGCACCGCGGGCGCTGGTTCCAGTTGCGGAGGAAGCCTGCAATGACGCCACGCTCATGCAATTGAGGTGAAGGCCTGCTCCACCCCGTCCCTCGCATACAGCCAAAAGAAAAATGGTTTAACGCAACGCTTTTCTTTACTCCTCAGATCTGTTTGAAGAATTGCTGGAAGGCCTGGATGATCCGGGAAGGAAGTTCTTCACCGGTTTTTTTGCCCAGTAACTCATGACCTGCGCCTTCGATTTCCATCAGCATGGTCTGTGCGGGGACCAAGCCCAACGCGGCTTTCATCTCAGCGTGCGAGCCAAACGGATCGCGCCCGCCGTGGACAAATAACGCCGGTGTTTTGAGCTTAGCAAAATGCGCAGTCCGCAGCTCCGTAGGTTTGCGCGGAGGATGCAGCGGGTAAGAAAGCAGAAGAAGTCCGTCGACGAGTTGAGGCTGCTCAGCCGCGAGCATGCTGCCCTGCCGTCCGCCATAGGAATGGCCGCCGAGGAAGATGCGCCCGGAAGTTCTTGAGCGCAAGACGTCCACGGCGCGGCGCAAGCCTTCACGGTCGCGCGCCGCCATGGCCGGGAACGGCGGCCCGTGGGGACGCGACTGGCGAAATGGCAGATCGCACCGCAGAACGAGATATCCGGCATCAGCAAAGGCATCGGCGAGGGCGATTAGTAGTTTGCTCTGGCAGTTTGCTCCAGCTCCATGCGTAAGGACTAATCCGTCTCCATTCGATTGCGGCGGCTCGTGTATAAAGCCGCGGACCGCGGGCTCTGCCGACAAATCAGAAAATTCACGATAGGCGCTCATTGCAGCAACTCCATGCTGGAGAATCGAAGACGTTCAACTTCCTCATGCATCTTGAGCGACGCCTGCTTGCGGTCTGTAAAAAGAAAACTTTTGGAAGAAAAGTTTACTCTTGCGATCACGGAGTGCTTGCCCAGCAGATTGGTGAGATGAGGAAAAAGCTTCATGGTTCCAAAGTAGCAAGCCTCAGCGGCGGCAACACCGTCAGGGATGGCGTATTCGATGCTCGCGGCTGAAACGGGGGCCTGCTGGTCAACCGCAGGCTGAAAAAGCGAAGAATGAAACGGCAGCACACGGGAACCGTCTGAACTGGTGCCTTCAGGAAAGAGAAAAAGACGCAAGCCGCCCGCGAGGGCCGACTGTATTTCCGGCTGGATGGTATGGGTCTCACTGCGGCGGGAGCGGTCAACGTAAATGGTGCCGGCAAGCGTGGCAATCCATCCGACGGCGGGCCATGCGCGAACTTCGCGCTTGGCCACAAACGCGCACGGCGCAACGGCACTATAGACCAGAATATCGAGATAGCTGAGATGATTGCTTGCGATCAAGCCCGCGACCTGGGGCGCGCCCGTAACTTCAACGCGGATACCCATGCGCGGAAGAGTCCTGCGCGACCAGCGATGGAGCACTTCAATCCGCGTCTGTTCGCGCAGTTGTCCGCCCAGGCGGCGCAACAGATACTCCGCCAGGCAGCCGCCGATTCCGCAGAGCAGACCGCAGCCGCGCACAAGCACTCGGACTATTCGCTTTGGCAATGCGGCCGGAGCAATTTCCATGGTCAGGTTTGGCCTGGTGGCAATCCATAGTCAACTCTATCTGCGCAAGAAAGTCCACGCTCGGGCGTTCCGATAACGGTCGTGCTGCGTCTGGCGAAGGCGGCCTTGCGCCGGAGAGAGAGCGGCAGCGCAACTGATAGAATATGGGGCAAACTGCTAGACTGATTCGCAGCCTGCCATCGCCGATTCAAGCACATGAATCCGCGCGCGGCAGTGGGCGTTCTTATTTTCCAAAAGGATGAGGAAGCACCGAATGAAAGCGCTGTTCACCATAACGTTATTATTCATCGTCGTACTTCTAGGCGGATGCCTGGGATCAAGCAGCAGTTCCATCGCGCCCACTCTGGCTTTTGCCTACGTTGTTGGGCAGGGTGACAATGGGATCCACGCTCTCAGCGAAAAGACCACCGGTGATTTGTCACCCCTTGCGGTGTCCCCCTTCGAAACCGTTCCACGGCCTGTTTCCATTGCGCTGCACCCCTCCAAAAATTTCCTCTACGTGCCAAACGAGACTTCCAACACCGTTTCCGGCTTCACGGTTGACCACGTTGCAGGCGTGCTTGCACCCATCGGCACGGCGCTTTCGCCTACTCCGGTTTGCAACCCGGGTGTCTGCTCCAATCCAATAGGAGTTGCAGTGAACTCCGGAGGACAGTTTCTATTCGTGTTGAACCAGGGTTCAGCGCCTTCGATCCCCGCTTCAATTTCAGTCTTCAACATTGATCAGAATCGCGGCCTGCTGAGTCCGGCGGCATTTACGGTTCTTGCGGCCCCGAGCCCACAATTTTTGGCAATCTCTCCGACGCAGGGCTTTTTATACGTTTCGAACGGAACAGCGGGCAATATTTCGGCTTTTGCCATTGGGACCAATGGCGCTTTGACTGAACTTTCCGGCTCGCCGTTTGCCCTGGGCGCCGGCGCAACGGCGGCGGGACTGGCCATTGATCCCAAGGGACAGTTCCTTTACGCCGCCGATTCGGCCAACAACCAAATCGCCAGCTTCAATGCCGCTGGCGGACCACTGGCGGCCGTTGGATCGGTTCCCGCGGGCACCAAACCTGTGGCTGTGACCGTGGACAAGACTGCTTCATTCGTGTATTCGGCAAACGAGGGATCGAATGATGTTTCCGCTTTCACATCCGCTTCAGGCGCGCTTACGCAAGTTGCCGGCTCGCCTTTTCCAGTGCAACCAACCGGTTCCATTGGAACGCCGCAGCCAATCTTCCTGACCATAGACGCGTCCAACACATTTCTTTATGTCGCCAATTTCGGATCTTCCAGCATCTCCGCCTTTGGCATCAAGGCCTCCGATGGTACGCTTGGCCTGATTACAAATTCTCCTTTTATCCAGCCCATTGCGCCGCTTTGGATCGTCATAACGCAGTAGGTATCGCGAACAAAAGAGTTAGAATCGGCGCTGCCGTGGATCACCAGGTGGCTCCTTAACCAGAACACAAAACGGCAATAACTCCGGATTGAACTTTGCCGGGAGATACCTGGAATCGGGGGCATCCTGAGTGTAATCAGAGAACCGTTCTCTGTTCCGCAGACTGTCTGGCGGAGAGTAGCGGACGATTTCAGAATGATTGCCCTGCTAAGTCATTCCAAATTCTACGGAGGGCATTTTGGCAAGCAGGTGAACTATCCTATTCGTACGAAAATTGTAAGGCTCTGATTTCAGAATCGGACGAGCCCGCTGCGCCGATAACTTCCGTCCAGCCCGTCGTACCAGCACACTACGTTCGCGAGTGCAAAATCATCCATCAGGGACAACCCAGCAGGCTTTATTCTGAAATGTGACTGAATTGCCAACCACGCAGGTGGGGCCGCCTCTTCGGACGCGCTTCCTCCGACCCTTCATTCGATGGATCGTCATTGGCTTGGGGCTTCTTTGGTCGCTTGCCGCGCTGACTCTTGTGGCGGCCCGGTGGATTGATCCACCGACAACCGCCGTGCACATCCAGCGCCGCTTGCAGTCCTGGATTCGCAAGAAGCCGTATCGCGAACGCTACAAATTCATTCCGCTCAGCCAAATCTCGCCCGATCTCCAGCACGCCGTAATCGCCGCAGAGGACGCGCACTTCTACCAGCACCATGGATTCGATTGGCACGAGATCCAAATAGCTGCCGAAGACGATTTGGAAGGCGATCGCACGCGTGGAGCTTCCACCATTACGCAGCAACTCATTAAAAACCTATTTTTCGGAACGGGCCGCTCTTTCCTCCGAAAGGGCGCAGAGGCCACGCTGGTGCCGGTGGCCGAATTCGTCCTGGGCAAACAGCGCATTCTGGAGCTATACCTCAACGAGGTCGAATGGGGTCCTGGTATTTATGGTGCGGATTCGGCGTGTCGTTATTACGACGGGACCGCAGCCCGGAATATCGGCCGGGAACAGGCGGCACGGCTTGCTGCAATTCTGCCGGCTCCCCTGAAGCGGCGACCCGAGCGCATGAATAAATACAGCACGATCATCCTTCAGCGGATGGGCCAAATGGGATGGTAATCCGGCGAGGTGAATGGAACTGCCGCACTGGTAAATGCCCAGCAACGTGTGAATGGGCATCGGAACATCAATCAGAACTGGACTGTCCGCTGTCATTATGGGTGTTAGGATTAGCTCACCACGACCCACCTACAGAAGATTATTTGGCATTAGTCGCGTCAAGATTAGCCGCCGGTAAGCTATGCGTCACTTGACTCCCGAATGGTCGGCAATCCGGAAGTTGCGCGCCTGCGTAAGTCTGTGAATCAAAAGAGAAAAAATTCTGGCGGAGGGAGAGGGATTCGAACCCCCGATACCCTTTCAGGTATAACGGTTTTCAAGACCGTCTGTTTCAACCGCTCACACATCCCTCCGCGTGATTGGTATCAACAGTTTACCAGCAGTCGAAAATTGACGCTGAAAGCTGAAACATGACCGGCCGTAATGGACTGAGCTGCCATACAGGAATCTGGTCTCATCGCAACGGGATTGCCCCGCCTGTCCGGCAGAAGCCATGAAGATGTTAGTATTTCGTGGCAAGCTTTCGTTGATTCCAACCGAAAATGCCCAGCAATGTTCCGAATTGGCGGCCTTATCGTTGTCCTGGCAAGGGCAACTGGTCTGCAGGAGCATTTGCAGTGTTATATCCCGGCTTTTTTCTTGCGGCGGGCGCTCTTGCACTTTCCTTCTGTTCTGCCGCGCAGGCACAGCAGACAGGTCCGGCGGCGCCTGTAGTGGTTCAGCCCGGCGCTCCCGGAAAGCCGAGCAAGAGGCTGCCGTCATCCACAACGGGAAAGCTACCGCCACAGTCGCAAGCGGACGTGGATTTCATGCAAGGCATGATCATGCATCATGCGCAAGCTGTGGAGATGACGGCGCTCATTCCGTCGCATACGGAAGATAAGGACCTGCGGTTGCTCGGCGCGCGCATCAGCAGTTCGCAATCCAGCGAGATCAACTTCATGAAGCGCTGGCTCGCGGCCCGTGGAGAACCAGCTTCCATGGCAATGCCGGGAATGAAGAACATGGCCACGTCCGGCCGTCCAATGGATCTCATGCCCGGTATGCTTACCCCGGAGCAGATGGCGGCGTTACGGAAGGCGAAGGGGGCCGAGTTTGACCATTTATTTTTAACCGGGATGATTCAGCACCACAACGGCGCATTAACCATGGTGAAGGACCTGTTCGATACCGCGGGCGCGGGGCAGGATGCCGAGCTGTTCAACTTTGCGACCGACGTGGACACTGGTCAACGAGCCGAAATCAGGATTATGCAAGGGATGTTAGAGAAGAATACTCCAGAGGAGAAACAATGAACCGAGTGCCCAGTGTTGTATTTTGCGTGGCGATGGCCGCGATGATTTTATTTCCCGGCGCGAACCGGCTGCGGGCGCAAGAGCAGACGCCTTCACCCGCGCCAGCGGTCCAGACGCCTTCGCCCACGCCGTCCGCAGAGGAACCAGAGGAGGAAGATTGGAATCCATTTGCGCCAGCTCCGGTATTGCAACCGGGCATGAAGGGTTCGGATACAAACGATCCGCGCGCAAAGCTGGCCCCGGGCCTGTATAACGCGGGCGAAGCAGCCATGGGAATCAAACACCTTGAACTCGTCAAAAAGCCCGCCGCATTTCAACTCGGCACTAATAATCCTGATGACCCACAGGTGCAAAAGATGCTTGAACAGCTCAACATGCCGAATATCGCGAAGATTCCCAAGCCAATGCATTTGGTGATCGCGCAGCTTGCCTTCGCGAACTCCGACCTCGCGTTCCAGGGCACTCACTTGTTTCAGGGAAATTTTTATGGCGTAAACATCTTTGACATTTCCAATCCGGCGCACGCCAAGCTGCTGACTTCACTGGTGTGCCCTGGCGGGCAGGGCGATGTCTCGGTGTACAAGAACCTGCTGTTCATGTCAGTCGAACAACCGAATGGACGCATGGATTGCGGCACGCAGGGCTTTCCACCCGATCCTGCGCCCCCGGCCGTCGAGCCAAGATCTAAGAAACGTCCCGTGCCGTCAGCACAAAAAGACCGTTTCCGCGGTGTGAGAATCTTTGATATTTCCGACATCAAAAATCCCAAGCAAGTTGCGGCGGTGCAGACGTGCCGCGGATCGCACACGCATACCCTGGTCGTGGATCCAAACGACAAAGACAATGTTTATATCTACGTGTCAGGCACATCTTTTGTGCGCAGGCCGGAGGAACTGGCTGGATGTTCAGGTGAAGAGCCAGAAAAAGACCCGAATACAGCGCTGTTTCGCATTGATGTAATCAAGGTTCCCGTGGCTTCACCGCAGGACGCGAAAGTTGTATCGAACCCGCGCGTATTCATGGATGCCCGAACAGGCGCGATCAATAGCCTGACCAACGGCGGCACTCATGGCAAGAAGGGCCCAGAAAAGCCGAAAGAGACAAACCAGTGCCACGACATCACTGTATATTCGGCGATCGGGTTGGCGGCGGGCGCGTGCTCCGGAAATGGAATTTTGCTCGACATCAAAGATCCTGTAAATCCCAAGCGTGTGGATGCGGTGAACGATCCAAACTATTCGTATTGGCATTCGGCTTCTTTCTCAAACGATGGGAGCAAAGTTGTGTTTACTGACGAATGGGGCGGCGGCATGGGGGCGCGGTGCCGTCCGAACGACCCGAACGTGTGGGGCGCGGATGCAATCTTTGGCTTGAAGAACGACAAATTGACTTTCGAGAGCTATTACAAGATGCCAGCCGCGCAGAGTGATACGGAAAACTGCGTGGCACACAATGGATCGCTGGTCCCCGTTCCAGGCCGCGATATTGAAGTGCAGGCCTGGTACCAGGGCGGCATCTCCGTCGTGGATTTTACTGAGCCAGCCCATCCATTTGAAATTGCCTATTTTGACCGCGGGCCCATTGATCCGAAGGTGCTGGTGCTGGGCGGCGACTGGTCGTCATATTGGTACAACGGCTACATCTACGCCTCAGAGATTGCTCGCGGCCTGGACGTGTTTGAACTCACGCCGACCAAGTTTTTGACGCAGAACGAAATTGATGCGGCGAAGACGGTTCGAGTCAGCGAACTCAACGTGCAGAACCAGCAAAAGATTGAGTGGCCGGCAAAACTGGTCGTCGCCAAGGCGTATGTCGATCAGTTGTCCCGATCACAGGCGCTGCCTGCGGACAAAATAACCACTCTGCAAAAGGCAATACAGAGCGCGGAGATCTCTCACATGAGCAAAGATGCGCTGGCGCGGCTGAAGAGCATGGCGTCGTCATTGACGAGTGAAGCCGGTTCGGCAAAGAGCCCGGCAGATGCGTCACGGCTGAAGGCTTTGGCTGAGATTTTGGAGCATCCGGCAGCGTAAAGTAAGAGGTGCAAATTTTTGCACGGTCAAAGACTGGTTGTTACTCGCTCCTCACCGGTGTTCGTACGTCTCGCTGAAAGAAGCCATAGATCCGGAAGCGTTCCATGCTCGGGCGGCATCCAAAATGAGATCGATAAAAGGGAGGAGATGCCATGAGTACCCAAAAAGTTGTCGAGCTGCCGCGCCGGACCGTCTCCAGCGTAAGCCCGTTGACCGGCGAGCTGCTGCGCGAATTCGAGCAGCACTCCGATGATGCGGTTGAAAACAAGATCGCTCTTGCCGCCAAGACGTTCCGGGATTATCGCAAAGTCTCATTTGCCCAGCGCGCCGCCATGATGAAGCGCGCAGCGGAGATCCTGGAAAACGAAAAAGACACACTTGGCCGAATGATGACCCAGGAGATGGGCAAGACGCTGAAATCGGCTGTACAGGAAGCGGATAAATGTGCGGTTGGCTGCCGCTTCTATGCGGAAAATGCAGAGCGGTTCCTGGCCGATGAAGAAGCCAAAACCAATGCCGCGCGCAGCTTTGTCCGCTACCAGCCGCTTGGCCCGGTGCTGGCGGTGATGCCGTGGAATTTTCCGTTCTGGCAGGTGTTTCGCTTTGCCGCGCCCGCGCTCATGGCGGGCAACGTTGGGCTGCTGAAGCATGCTTCCAACGTGCCGCAGTGCGCGCTGGCCATTGAAGATATTTTCCGCCGCGCCGGATTCCCGGAAGGCGCTTTTCAGACGTTGCTGATCGGCCCAGACCGCGTGAACAAGATCATTGCCGACCGGCGCATTACCGCCGTCACGCTCACCGGCAGCGTTGGCGCGGGCAGCAGCGTAGCCACGGCAGCCGGCAAAGCAATCAAGAAGTGCGTTCTGGAACTTGGCGGCAGCGATCCGTTCATCGTGATGCCGAGCGCCGACCTTGATAAAGCTGTGGAAACTGCCGTGCAGGCCAGGGTGATCAACAACGGCCAATCCTGTATTGCCGCGAAGAGGTTTATTGTTCATCAGCAGATTGCGGAGCAATTTGAAAAGAAATTTGTGGCGCGCATGGCGTCACTCAAAGTCGGCGACCCCATGGATGCGGCGACGGACGTTGGGCCGCTGGCGACCGAAGACGTCTTGAAGGGCCTTGAACAGCAGGTACAAAAAACAATCGAGGTGGGCGCCCGTGTGCTGCTGGGAGGAAAGCGTATTGATCGCAAAGGAAATTTCTATGCGCCTACTGTCCTGGCGGATATTCCCCAAGGCTCGCCGGCGTTTGATGACGAGCTCTTTGGCCCTGTGGCGTCCCTTTATCGAGCAAACGACATGAGCGAGGCGATTGAGATTGCCAACAACTCCATCTTTGGCCTGGGCGCTTGCGCATGGACGAATGACGCGGCGGAGCGCGACCTGTTCATCAATGAGATTGAATCAGGCCTGGCGTTTATTAATGGCATGGTGGCCTCGGACGCGCGCATTCCTTTTGGCGGCGTGAAGCATTCAGGGTTTGGACGAGAACTGAGCCATCACGGCATTCTTGAGTTTGTAAATGTGAAGTCGATTTGCATTCAGGAAGCGAACGGCGGAAAGAGCCGCACGGAATAGAGCTGTCTTCGCGCTTCAGTGAATGACTTTGACCAGGTGGCGGTCGTTGGCGATTTGCTTGACAACCGGCTCCAGGCGATCAAAGGCTTCCTGCAGAATGCGGCGCGAAGTAGCAAAGCATACGCGCAGATGCCCGCTGGCGCCGGGACCAAACCATCGCGGAGCGCCGGGAACCAGCGCAACGCGGGCTTGCTCACGCAGTTGCTGGCACAGTGTTTCTGAATCATCGGTGAGGCTGCGCACGTTAGGAAATATCACATACGTTCCTTGCGGCGGTTCCACTGTTACGCCCGGCCACTTTGCCAAACGGCTGACAACGTAATCACGCTGCGATTGCAGGTGCTGGACAAATTGTGCGAGCCACTCGCGGCCGTCATTGAGGGCGGCGACAACGGCGACCTGCGACAGCACCGAGACACCATATACGGTGCTCTCAGCGTCTGAGGCGGCGACGATTTCTTTGCGCCATTGCGGGTCCGTACAGAGCAGGCATCCGACGCGCAGCCCGGCCAAAGCAAAGTTTTTGGAGAAGCCGTAAACGGTTACGGTGTTGCGGGCAATCTCCGGTGAGATCGAAGCCAGGCTGACATGCTGGTGCGGCGTGTAAACAATGTCAGACCAGATCTCGTCAGAAACAATCCGCAGGCCGCGAGAGATGGCCCATTCCGCAACGCGCTGCTGCCACTCGCGCGAGTAAACCACGCCAAGCGGATTGTGGGGATTGCACAGCCAGAGCATGCGTGTGCGGCCTGTCAGGCGCGACTCCATGCCACGAATGAACTCTTCCGCGCTGGTGACCGGTTCAACCCTCACGCGGACCGGAACGGCTCCCGCGCGCTGCACGGTGTGGTGCAGCAAAAAATCAACAGGATCGGGAATGAGAACTTCGTCGCCGGCTGCCAGGCTTGCCCGGGCCAGCACGGCCATGCCGGATGCGGCGCTGTCCGTGGCGAATACTTCTTCGGCGCTGCAAGCCATGTGCCGGGTTTCGTTCATCCAGCGGGCAATCGATTCACGGAACTGCGGCAGTCCCTCGGGCGGTCCGTAACTGAGCACGCCATCACGGACGTAGCGCACAAGCTGCTCCTGAATCGCGGGACAGACGGGAAAGTCAGGATCGGCGGCGGTGAGCGGGATGACGTCCGCAGGCTGTTGTGCCCAGCGCATGTTAAACGCGCGCTCACGCAAAAGGTCGAGCCGGACGATGTTGTCTGAAAATGATGCCGGCTGCGCCTGGTCGGATTCCGCGATGGGCAGCAGGATGGTGCTGCCGATTTCCGGAGTAAGAAAATGACGGGCCAGCTCGCGTCCCTTGGCCACATAGGGCGCGCATTGCTCGCGCCGCTCCTTGGAATAGCGGGCGAGGGCGCGCTCCAGATCAGATGGCGTCTTCACATTTTCAGGACGAAGATTTTCCGCGAGCGCCACGGCGTCCGCCACGGCGGAAGAAACACCCTGGCTGGTAAAGGGCGAGAGCGGATGCGCAGCGTCGCCTACGAGAACCAGATTTCCGCGATAGAACGCAGGGACCAGGTCTGTATCGAGGGGTCGCCAAAGATGCGTGCGGGAGAAATCCGCGATGCTGAGCAGGTGGGGAATCGGGTCCGCCCACTCTCCGACAAGGGAGGTAACGAATTTCTTTCGGGTCTCGGCGAAATTACCGGGATCTACTGGAGGCAGTGGAAAGCGCTGGGAATCAAATTGCAGATACCAGATCACATGCTCAGAGTCGACCGCCAGCGTGCCCAGCGCAATGCCGCCCGTCACGGCGTGGAATTTATTGAAGTTGTTGCTGGCCCATCGAACGGTGCTCTTACAACTCACCATACCAACGATTTCAAGTACCTGCGCCTGCGGCGAAGGCCAACCGGGATACAAAGCCTGCCTTGCGCGTGAACGGATACCTTCCGCGCTGACATAGAGATCCGCCTTGACGCTTGCGCCGGTGTTCAGCCGAGCCTGTGTCACGTTGCCGGCATCGTCAAAATCCAGCGCAGCAAGCTCGGCGTCAAAGATTGGAGCGCCGGCGGACGGTAAAGCGCGCATCAGGGCGTCAATCAATTGGCGGCGGCGGATGCTGCGTGTGCCCGCAGGCAAAGGCTGTTCATAGAGGATCTGCCCGCTGGAGCTGCGGCAAAAATAACGCTGCAACGGAGCGCCACTGTTTTCGCCAGTCAGGTCCACGCCAAAACTCTGGAGACAATCGATGCCTTCCGGCATGAGAATGAAGCCCATGCCAGTCTCCTGGCCCTGGCGCATGCGCTCATAGATCTGGCACTGGTGGCCTTGAGCGCGCAAGGCAATTGCGCTCATCAAGCCGGCGATCCCAGCGCCAAAAATTGCGATCTCCATGCTGCTCCTTGTGAGTAGTGGCTTTCCAGGTCTTTCGATTTAGCGTGCTGGCTGAGAATCCGGAACCCTTCCTTCGCGTGAAGGAACTGATTCCGCCCGGAAGAGTTCAACCGCAATCACCGATCAGATTGGCGGCGTTTTATTCATTGTGAACCAACGTGAACGAACGTTGCAAAATTTCCATCGCAATACGAGAGTCCACGGCCATGCCGATCAGGAATTTGCAGCCTGCTTCTGTTTGCTGAATATTGCCTGCATATTTTCCGGCGAGAAAAATTCCGGCACCGGCACGGTGTGGGCCAGCATGCCAAAGAAACGGCTGCGCTGCTCAGGATTTCCCCGCAGGGCTTCCAGTAACTGCTGCACCTCAGGCGGAGGCGGCTCCAAAGCTGCCAGCTGCGTCGTCAGGTCAAAGTATGGCAGCTCAGTGTTGTTGCGCGTCTGCTCATAAGCGGCCAGCGCTTCTTCCAGAGGCTGGCGGCCGCTAAAGCCGGCATCAATGGCGTCTGCCAGCCACTCGGCGCTGCCAAACGCATCCGTGATTCCGGAGGCCGTGCAGGGATCTTTCTGATAGCCCGCATCGCCCACCAGCGCCCATCCCGGGCCATAGGGCTTGCGGACGTGACTGGGAATTGCGCCGCCCACATAACGCGACTCGCGCTTGCCGGCCTGCATTCGTTCCCACAACTCAGGCGCGTGCTGGGCGATCACGGCGCTGTGGTGCTTTTCAATGTTGGCGCGGACCGTGGGGAGATCGCGGGCGGCAAAGGCCACGCCGATCAGTGAGAGATTGTCATTGGTGTTATAGGCGAAAATCACGTTGCCGGGACGCAGCCATAGGTGCCAGCCGACCATGGGCACGCCGCTGAAGTACGCGTACCACGAGCCTTCCAGCGCGGGGCCGGTTTTGTACTCAGGCGCTTCCACGGCCTTAGCCACCATGCTGAACATGCCATCGGCGCCGATGGTGATGCGCGCTTTTTCTGTAACCATGGGGCCATTTTTTTCATGGCCGCGAATGCCAACGACACGGCCATCTTCAAAAAGCACTTCCTGGGCGGAAAAGCCCTCGCGCAGTTCCGCGCCCGATTTCACGGCGCCATCGACGAGGATTGGATCAAGCTTGATACGGCGCGGCGCAAATGCCTCAGTAACTCCGCCTTCAGCGGGAACGGGCGAGCCTGTCAGCGAGAACGCGCCGTAATCAAAATGGTTGGTCAAAATCGGCGGGCAATTCGAGGCTTTCAGCGCATCCAGCAATCCCCAGCGCTTCAGCCGGGCAGAGCCGGTCTGATGCACGTAATGATTGGAAAACGGCATATCGCTGGGAAAGGTCCCGCGATCGAGAAGCAGAACTTTGTAACCTTTGCGCGCCAGCAGAAGAGCGGTAGGCGCACCCGCGCAGCGCGCGCCGACAACGATGGCGTCATACATGGAATTTTTTCCCCCAGCCGGGAACGTTGCGATCCGAGACCCGGCAATCAGTTCAGCCTTGTGCTGTATTATCGTTCCCAAATTGGCATAAGCGTTACAAAATTCTTAACAAACGAT
>DAHUXR010000007.1 GCA_027307045.1 Acidobacteriaceae bacterium | reverse complement strand
ACTGTTGCTCTCCGCGTCTCCGCTGTCTCCGTGGTGGATGTTTCTTTTTGGTTGCGGCTCCGCCGCGCTGTGGTTAAGGCACTACCTTGCCGATTTAAACAATGAAAACACCGCGCCCTGCGGATCTGCCACGATAGACCACGTGCCCACATTTTCCATTTTCTGCGCGGGCATAAGAATTTTTCCTCCCAACTGCGCGGCCTTTGCTGTGGCTGCTTCCGCATCGGCCACCTGGAAGTAAACGAGCCAGTGCGGCGGTGTGTGGGGATTGCGGTGCGTGCATGGAGGGATTCCGCCAATAAAATGCCCGCCATTTTTGATGTGAATATAGCCGGAAGGATCTTTTTCATCCTTCATTAACTGCCAACCGAATAAATCGCCATAAAATTTGCTGGCACGATCTGGGTTCGGAGTGTTGAGATCAGCCCAGCAAAATGTGTTGTCTCCTGTGATCGTAGTGCCGGGATGGCTCTTGGGCTGCCACAAGGAGAAGACCGCGCCTGTAGGGTCCTGGAGAATGGCCATCCGGCCTACGTCCATCACGTCAAACGCCGGCGCGTGAATGGTACCGCCAGCCTGGGCCGCTTTAGAGACTGCCTGATCGGCATTTTCAACCGCGATATAAAGCATCCAGTTAGGAGGTACGCCTTGCGCGCGCTGTTCCTTACGCATGGTATAAGCAGCTCCAGTATTGCGGCCGGCGAGCTTGAACATGGAATAAAAATCGTCCGGCCCCATGGGACTGTCTTCCACGGCCCAGCCGAAGAGCGATGTGTAGAAAGTTTTGGCTGCATTCTGGTCCGTGGTCGCCAACTCAACCCAGCAAAATGAACCTGCGGGATGCTTATCAATGTTTGCCATAGCCAAAAAAGTATACGCTACGCATATTAGCTGGCGCTTTTGGCGACTCCAGGAATGATCTACTTAGGAATGATCTACTCTGGCAAAGAGTACGTCCCATTCCTGATGTTTCTGTGACGGGACAAGCCGACTGCCGGCGAAGGTCTCATCCAGCAATTTAAGCTTCGACATGCTCAGAACAGCAAACTTGCGCCAGTCCGGCAGACGACTGCTGCTGCTTTCGCCGCCGGCCTGGTACGTAAAAAGGTTCACGATTCCTTTTTGAATGCCATAATCCTGCGGCTCCACGATTCGATCTTTATCGTGATAGCTAAAACGCAGAAGGCGTCGTTCATGAATGGCCGTAAGGATGAGCTTGTGAAAACCCGGATCCACGCCGGCCGGCGCAGGGTGACGTATTACGCGAACCGAACCGCTCATCCCCTAATCATGAGCGCGGCCTCAACGGGTTAATCGCCCTACATCGCTTCTGTCCTGAATTTGTAAAACGGCTGGTGGATTAAAATGAGATGGATGAAAAATCGGCCCTTAAGGACCTTGATTGCCGCTCTCCTTTTCTCTGCCATTGCCACGGCGCAGTTTAAGCGCGTTCCGCTGCAGCCGCCGGCCCAGCCCAACCCGCAGTTATACCGGGCAGACGCGAATGCAGTGCAGGACATCCGGCGGGCGCTGGCCGCTGCCGGCAAGCAGCATAAGAATGTACTGCTGGATTTTGGCGGCAACTGGTGTATTGATTGCCACATCCTTGAAAACGCATTTCATCAACCCAGGATCGAGCCTCTGCTGAACGACAATTACATTGTTGTGCATGTTGACGTGGGGAAGTACGACAAGAACCTGGACTTGGCAAAAAAATATCACGTTGACCTACAAAAGGGCGTGCCCTCGCTGGCGGTGGTGGATGCGCTGGGCAAGGTACTCTATGGCACCAGCGACTTTGAGCGCGCGCATTTGATGAGCGAAGACGATGTAATCCAGTTCCTGGATAAATGGAGGCCCGTCACATCCGGCAATCCATCTCCTGGAAAATCTTTTCACAAATAAGCATAAGCTGACTCTGCGCCCTCAAAAGCGGTTCGCCGTGCCACGTTACCCCGGTAAGCGTCATTATTCTGCTTTAAAGCTATTGCAATTCGCTGCTTCTGGAGAGAGAATTCTCCCCCCCTTAGATTAGTTCTACCCGGCCCCCGGCGTCCCTACCCTAATTATCAAGAAAGCTCAAAGGAGAGCCCGACGATGAAAAAGCTATTTATGATCGCAGCGGTTGCATTATTGCCGCTGGCCTTGACAGCCCAAACCGCACACTTCAAGTTCACCAATGACGGCGCATTCGCCTCGGTTTCCGATTCCACCGATCTTTCCACCCTTAACTTACAGGTTTCGCGCGGTTCCACGAGCGGCGTGACTACAACCAACCTGCTGCTGATTTCTTTTTCGTTTGCGCCCGATTTCTCCAGTGCAACGCTGGTGGAAATCGTTGGCACCATTCCCAACAGCGCGTTCAGCGGTGACAACACCAGGAACCTTACGTTGGACCTGGATACAAGCACACTTGATCCCACTGCCACGTTCAGCGAAAGCTGCTCGCTGGATTTCACCCAAGTTGATCCCTTCTTTACATGCACGGCGCTGACGGCAGGAACGATCCATCTTGCATTCCAGGAGAATGATATTCAGCGCAACCGCATCCTGGCCTTTGAGCAGTTTCAAACTTCCGGGCCGGTCACTATTCACAGCCACCAGAGGTCCGATTCCGGCACAGCTAATGTGCAAGGAACTATATTGGGGAACCCTATCTCAAGCGCAAACGCGCAGGCAGGCATAAACCATTTGTCCACGTTGGAGTTCACCAGGAACTAGCCAGACCAGTTCGAAGATCCGCCCTGCGCTTGCAGGGCGGATTTTGTATTGGGAGTGTGTCTGGGTGTGATCGCCCAAAAAAGGAAAGCTGGTAATGAAAAAGTAGCCAGCCAGCTAGGAAGCAGGCAGCAATCGCTCTACCTCTTCCACAAAATGGTGAGGCCCTTCCTGCTTTGAAACCACCTTGTCCGGACAGGTTTCGTGACCGAGATAAATGTGTCCATCCACCTGCATCAGAACTTTCTGTTGGGGATGCCGCTGCTTGATCTCCTCGCAAAACTCCAGGCCTGGGTCGGCAAAGTGGCCGACGTCAACAATCACAAGATCGTACTGCGGAGCGGCTGAAATCACCGTTCGGGCGGCATCCAGATCAACGGCGGTATCAACGTTATAGCCTCGCATCCGCAGCATCAGGGCCCGCAAATGCTGCACGGTGGTATTGCCGTCCACAAGCAGAATACGGGATTTGCGTCTGGATGGAGTCATTGTAAGTGTTCCCAGACTACACCAGTGTGAACACCTGCTGATGGCCCGATCACCGTAGTACCTATGAATTTATTTTCAGAGCAGCAAAAAACAGAGACTCCGCTTATTGCTTAACAAAAGAGTCACTTCAGCTTCTGGTTGAACCATGCCGCCACGCGGTCAATCACGTCCCGCTGATGCGCGGGGTCCACAAACATGTGCCCTTCATGCTCGTACACGACCAACTCTGTTTCCGTACCAATCGTCTTGAGCGCATGCCAGAATTCATACGACTGTGGAGTTGGACATTCGCCGTCGCTATCGCCCACCAGAACCAGCGTTGGCGTCTTGGCGTTTTTGATGAAAGTGATGGGTGAGCTTTTGGCGTAAACCTGCGGATCGTCATACACAGTCGCGCCAAAGAATGGGACCATCCATTTGTCGATCTGGTTTTCACCGTAATAGCTCTGGAAATTTGCGAGACCGGCGCCCGCCACCGCGGCGGCAAAGCGGTTGGTCTGCGTGACCGCCCACATGGTCATGTAACCACCATAGCTCCAGCCGGTGATGCCAAGGCGATGCTCATCGATAGGCGCTTGCTTCAGTGCCTGGTCAACGCCTGTCATGATGTCGCGGAAATCGCCGTAGCCAAAATCCTTGACGTTGGCGCGGGTGAAAGCCTCTCCCTGGCCAAAGCTGCCGCGCGGATTCGGCATAAAGACGAAATACCCGCCAGCAGAGAGCGCTACGCCAAAACTATGCGGCCCGGGCCACTCGGAATGCTGCATGGAACTGGGTCCGCCATGCACCTGCACCACCATGGGATATTTTTTTGCCGCGTCATTTTCTGTCGAATCAAAATTAGCCGGGTAGAGCAGCCAGCCTTGCAGGTTGAAGCCATCATTCTGCCAGTGGATGCTTTTGGCTTCTCCCCACGCGGGCTTGAGCGCAGCGTTACGAGAAGTGATCTGCTTCCACTCATTAATCACTCCGGCCCAGATTTCCGGAGGATGGGCCAGTGACTGCCGAATCACGGACGCGGTCTTGCCATCGGCGGCAAGAGAGACAGCGGTGCCCCAGCCATGAGCATTGAGTTCGCCCGGTCCGCGAGTGAGCGTTTCGATAGCGCCGGAAGTTGGATTAACCGTGGCGATGCCGCTCTCGCCATCAACGTCTTCGCCGAAAAGAATTTTGTCGCCGCTGGACCAGGTGAGCCAACTGGCAGAGGCTTTCATGCCGGGAGTGATGTTCCTGGCTTCGCGGCCTTCGGCCGGGACAATAAAGATGTCGCCGCCAACAGAGCCCTCGTCACTCATGATTCCGGAGATGAACGCGACCGTCTTGCCGTCCGGCGACCATGCAGGAATGGCGATCTGGGAATCAACTGGCGGCTTGTAAATGGATTTCATCTCGCCGCCAATGGCCGGGATGGTATAGATCTGCGCGACATACCAGTTGTCGTCGCCATTGCCGTGCGCCGCTGTGGTGACAAAGTTCTTGCCATCTGGAGACCATGCATATTCGTAAACGTACATATCGGCGGGAGAGATCTGCCGCAGCTTGCCGCCAGCGGCGTCTACAAGCGCAAGCCGCTGCTCGGTTACAGCTTCTTTAATCACTCCAGTTTGCGCTTTTTCCGCCACCAGAGGGCCAGCAGCGCGCTCAGCATTCTCAGTAAAGAGGCAGGCAATGGTTTTTCCGTCAGGCGACCAGCCCGGGGAGGCAAGAAAACCTTTCACGCTGGTGAGCTTGCGCGGCGAGCCGGCGGCAGCGTTGACAACATAAACCTGAGGCTGGCCGGGCGTGGCGGCGTCAGAGAAAAAAGCAATTTGCTTGCTGTCGGGCGACCATGCGATGGCGCTCTCAGATTGTCCGCCGGCTGTAATGCGGCGTGGCGTGCCGCCGGTCACCGCAGAAGTAAAGATTGCCGACCCATCTTTAGTGATCTCCACCCAGGCGACTTGTTTGCCGTCGGGCGAGATGGCGGTCTGATCAAAATTTTTGCCGGCCCAGAGAGTGGCAATCACACTATCCATGGGGGAAGAACTTGCTTTTGCGCGAACGGTGGAAGCAGACTGAGCCAGAGCGAGAGGAACCAGCAAAAGACCCGCCAAGGCGATAGCGATATTTGTTCTTCCCACTTTATGCATTCCCGTATCTCCAAGGATCGATGATTGACTTTGGTTCCCAAATATACAGGCGGCGAATGCGGGGAGCAAACCAGAGTGAGCGCCGGATATCGCGAGACGCGTCAGCTTCAGAGGGGGCGCCGCATATGGTATTCTCCACTTCGTCATGCGGCATATTTATCTTCTTATGGCTATTGTGGACGTGTGCTTTGTTGCTGCACGACAGGCTGCGAAGCAGCAGCCACTTGCCAAGCCGCCCGCCGCAGATCCGGCGCAACAACAGCATGTCTCCGATGAAGAACTGACGGCAAAGACAGCGCAGGACACCATAAATAATCGCCAGGTAGCGTATGCCCCAGAGGCTGGGCGATGAAGTTTGCGATTCTGGGAGCGGGCGGCGTGGGCGGATATTACGGTGGCCTGCTGGCTAAAAATGGTCACGAAGTTTGCGTTCTCGCGCGAACGTCCAACCTGGCTGCGCTGCGGGAACGCGGGCTGGGAGTCCAAACTCCCGAAGGATCTTTCATCGTTCCCGTCCAGGCAAGCGACAACGTAAAAGATTTCAGCGCCGTGGACTGCGCACTGGTGGCCGTGAAGAACTATTCGCTCGCCCAGATTGCACCCGCTGCGGCCTTTCTGGCCGGACAAGGAGCATTGATTGTGCCGCTGCTCAATGGCGTTGAAGTGGTGGACCAACTTATTGCCAACGGAGTACCACAGGCGCAGTTGGTTGGCGGACTCACGGCGATCAGTGTTGTGCGCACCGCGCCGGGTGTCTTTGAACGACTCAGCTCTTTTCAACGCGTGGTGCTCGGAGAGTTGCAACAATCACGGCCCGAGCGCAAGCAGCGCATCGCTGCCATCGCGCAAACTCTTCGAGACGCCGGCGTGGACGCAAGTGTTTCTGCTGACATCACAGCCGACCTGTGGAGAAAATTTGCTTTCATCGCATCCATGGCTGCGGCGTGCGGATTGTCACGCACCGCCATTGGGCCGCTTCGCGCAACCAAGCTCGGTCATTTGCTGATCGAGCGCGCTGTGCGTGAAGTCATTAGCGTTGCCCGCGCAAGGAAAGTTGCATTAGCGGACGACGAAGCGGATCGCACAATGAAGATCATCGACGGTCTGCCGGATGCCATGAAACCGAGCCTGCTGATCGACCTTGAAGCTGGACGGCCTACGGAAATTGATGACCTCAGCGGCGCAGTGTCACGGCTGGGCAGAGCGTGCGGCGTGGAAACGCCTGTGCATGATACTGCCGCAGCAGCGATTGAGGTTTCAACACAAAACCTTACCGTGGATCAACGCTGATAAACGCGGACCTTCAAAACGAAGCGAGGTTTGGCATGGCTCCTGCTTTTCTCCGCGCCTCCGCGTCCCCGCGTTGAGAATTGTTTTTAGTGTCCGGCTTTCTCCAAGTCCGCTGCGGCTGAGTCAACCGCATCGGCATAATCCTGCAGCGCCTTGGCTACCCTCGCGATTTCTTTGTCCGCTTCCTGATAGCGCTTCTCTTCAATGCCTTCACGCACGCCCGGAAGGGTCTTGGCGCCGTAACCTGTATAGAAACCCGGCGCATAGATCAGGTGCTTGAACCAGGGACGGCGCGGGAGGCCATCAGGGTTAGTGAGTTTGCGTTCTGCCTGGATCAATTTCGCGTTGAGCTCTTGCAATTGCTCCGAGCTGTTGGCGTTGTTGAACGACTTCAGCGCTTTGGAGTAACGCTGCGAGCTGCGATCAAGGGCGTTCTGCGCATTATCCAGCGGGGCAAAGTTCAGGAACGGCGGGACTTCTTCCTTCGGCGGAGCGACGGTCGGGCGTCGCGGATCGGAAACGGCGCTGTAAACGCCATCGTCTATATCCTGGTTGCGATCGTGGATTTGTTCCTGCTTGTCCTTGAGCAGCTTCTTGAGTTCGTCATTGTATTTGTGGATGGTGTCGGCAAAATCCGCAAAGTCATATGGCAGGACGTCGGCATCGGCAAAGCGCAGCACCATGGTCCCGACGGTTTGCGAGAGCGCGCGACCGTAGACAAAGTCTTTATCGGAAAACTTCGTGAACCAGTAGAAGTCGTCATAGATTGAGTGATAGATGCCGCCATCGTCCTCACCAGTAAAGGACACGTTGAGCGATGCGACGCCCAGATGGTCGAGAAAGGTGGTGTAGTCGCTGCCGGAACCGAGCGCGGCGATACGAAGATCGGGGCGGGCACGCGCGTCTTTACGATCTTCCGGGCCGCCCATGGTAAGCCGGGCAGCCTGACTGCGCTTCCACACAGAAATATTTTTCTCTGGATCGGTAATGTCCCGCGCCACCGTGTTGACGAATTTCTCCAGCGAGTGCGAGCCTTCCACAGCAAGAAAGCCTCGGCCATTGCCGTCAGTATTGATGTAGAGCGCGGCGTGCTGCTTGAGTTCGTCGCCGTGGTACTCAGCCCATTCCGTCGATCCCAGCAGCATGGGCTCTTCACCGTCCCACGCGCAATAGACAATCGTGCGTTTGGGCTTCCAGCCCTGCTTAAGCAGTTGGCCAAGAGAGCGCGCTTCTTCCAGCAATGCAATCTGGCCAGAGATGGGATCTTCAGCGCCATTCACCCATCCATCGTGGTGATTGCCGCGCACGATCCACTGATCAGGCGACTCCGAGCCTTGAATTTTGAAAACCACGTCATACACCGGCTTGATGTCCCAGTTGAAAGCGACTTTGAGATGGACTTTGGCCGGACCGGGGCCAACGTGATACGTGAGCGGAAGCGCCCCGCGAAAACTTTCCGGCGCAACGGGGCCTTTCAGCGCGGCGAGAAGAGGTTTGGCGTCGCCATAAGAAATTGGCAGCGTGGGAATTTTGGTGAGCGTTGGAATGTCTTTGAGCGCCAGGCGTTTTACATCGCCCTTGGAGCCAACACCGGGAGTAGTGGGGTCGCCGGGATAGACGGGCATATCCATGACGCTGCCGCGCTGTACGCCGTTTTCATTGCGCATGGGGCCGTCAGGAAAAACGTCGCCCTGAAAGTAGCCGTCGTCGCGGGGATCGGAATAAATGATGCAGCCGATGGCACCGTGTTCCGCCGCGACCTTGGGCTTGATACCGCGCCATGAATTGCCATAGCGCGCAATCACGATTGCGCCCTTGACCGAAACGCCAAGACGGTCAAGCTCTTCATAGTCGCGCGGCAAGCCGTAATTCACGTAAACGAGCTTGCCCGTCACGTCACCGTCTATCGAGTAAGCGTTATAGGTGGGTAGTTGCTCGCTCTGCTGGTTCGACGTGGGATCGCCGGCGACGGGCGGCTCCTGCAGCTTAGCCGTGTAGCGCGTGGGCTCTGTGAGTTCGAGCACACGCTCTTTGGGCGTGGGGAATAGTACATCAAACTGCTCAATCTGCGCGTCCAGCCCCCATGACTTGAATTGCGAGAGAATCCACTCGGCATTCTGCTTGTCATAAGGCGAGCCAACGTGATGAGGCCGTGCGCTGAGCCGCTGCATGTAATCCCTCATGAGTTTGGGATCGGGGATGGCGCGGAACTTGTTTTCCCAATCACGCTCCGTGTGCGACGTGGCGGAGGTGAAGCCGAAGAGAGCTTCCTCGTCAGGGCTAGCGCCGGAAACCGGAAGCAGGGTGATCAGGGAGATAAGGGCGATGAACAGAACACGGCGCATGCGAAGGCTCCTGTGAACAAGAACGGAAATTGTATATGAGGCGGAGAGCCTCGGAGCAAAAACAAGAGGAGTTTGCCGCAGATTTACGCAGAAAAACGCTGATCAAGCCCTTATCCAAGAAGGATTTGTTTCGAGACAACGAGTTTGTTCCGATGTCAGACCCGCGAATAATCCGGGCGCCAGTTCGTGATAGCTTTCTTGATGTCAGAGCGGCTGAGCTTTTCATCGATTGCGCGCTGGAAAAGGGCGGGCAACTCGGCGTCCGAGGCAAAGCGCAGTCCGACGATTTGCGAATCCGATAACTCTACGATACGTGGGCGCAAAGGCTCCGGCAGGATGGCCGCGAGGCGAATACGCTCTTCCACGCGAATCACGCGGTCCTGGAGGTGCGTGGCCCAACTGCGGAGCCGTCCGGCGAGGACAAACAAGGCCAGCGAGACCAACAGCAGCCATACACCGCCGATTCCGGGATGACCAAACAGAAGATATGCAACGACGAAAATATTGATCAGCAGGACGGGCAGGACAAAGAAATGGAAAGCGGGATCAATCTTGGCATGGCTGGCGTAAGACTGCGGTTTATTAGACATGGTTCTCCTGTGGCAATAGAAGTGTACCGGAGTAGATGATGCACAAGGGGCGGAGATGCAGAAAAGAGAGGGTCAGTGGGCAGTGGTGCAGAGTGACCGACCGGCGGACGAATGAGCCCAGTCGCTCCCCCATCAGATGGAAACCGGCCGATCAATCAGGCGTCGGAATGGACTTTTTCCTGGCCCACAGAGCACGGATTTTATCCAGCGTCTCACGCTTCCCCTTGATCTTTCCCTCTTCCTCGTCGGCTTCCGCTCGTTCATTACGCGCCCTTTCTCTGAACGAGTCCGCACGATCCATGAGATCCTGTCCGAGATCGCCGCCATGCAGTACGGCCCGCGCGACCAGATCATCGGCGCGCGCGTCAAGAGCATTCGCCTTCTCGCGATGCTTCTTCATCGCGGCGGCTTCCTTCGCGATCAGGTCGTTAATCGCTTTTTCCGTTCTGTCCAGAGCTCCCATCTTTCTCTTACCTCCTTAGCGTTAGCTTACTGCGATCGTTATGCCAAGGCTCTAGTTTTCGACAGGCCGAACCCCGAATGTTAAACGCAGGATTCAATGGCACCACTACCAAAAGCTACCCTTGCTTGGCGAACAAAATACGATATAATAATTCTGCGCCGAACCAGGCGCTGAAATAACAAAGTGGGCGCGTATTCTAAGGGAATCGGCAAACTGGATACGGAGCGAAATAAACCCTTTGTTTGCATCACGAATGGGGATGAAATGGGGAGCTTTTAGATAAGTACTTTTGTTTGCAACACTGGGTCATGGGGATAGCTGGGGAGGAAACGTGTAAGTCCTTTAGAAATGGGGATAGAGGGAGGGGGTAGGGTATCCAGGGCTCCCCAGATTCAGCCTGTTACGAGATCGGAAAGCAAAATTTCACGACGGATTAACCCAGACGGATGCGGAGCAGGACTAAAAATGAAAAGCCAAGTCTTAGCCATCGAGCGCAAGACCAGAACAATTTGTATTCGATGACAAATGGAACCAGCAGAGCTATTTGCCGGGGAATCGGCAGGCAGGATACTGAGAGAGAGTTATGAGGTCTGATAACAAGCGAAAGAGCGATGATCGTGATGATCCACTGGTGAAGAGCTTTCTTGACTACCTGAAAGTGGAGAAAGGACTGACGCAGTTGACCGTGGCTGCCTACAAGTCTGACGTAATTCAGTTTGCCGAGTTTCTGGCGGCCCGCCGGCGCGATCTGGACAAGGCAACACGGGAAGATGTGCGAGGGTTTCTGAGCCAGTTGTTTGCCAATGGAGTAAAAGACCGGTCAGTGGCGCGCAAGCTCTCCACGCTGCGGCATTTCTACAAATATCTCCTGCTGGACCGGATCATCAAGCAGGACCCAACGCTGGACATTGACTCGCCCAAACAGTGGAAGGTGCTGCCGAAGTCACTGGCGGCAAGCGAGATCGATTCCATGATGGAGTCCGCGGGGCAAGCGGGCGATTCCAAACTTTCTGCCGCTCTGGCCCAGCGCGACCAGACCATGCTGGAGGTGTTTTACGCGGGCGGGCTGCGGGTTTCTGAGATCATCAACGTGAAGCTGGAAGATTTAAAGCTGGAACTGGGCTACATATTGGTACGCGGCAAGGGCGACAAGGAGCGGATTGTGCCGATTGGGAAAGCGGCGCAGGAGCGAATCAGCGCGTATCTTGCCGATGGCCGGGAAGCACTGCTGAAGGGAAAGATTTCATCCCTGCTGTTTGTGCGTCGCGGTGGCGGGCGGATGACGCGGCAATGGGTGTGGCAGATGGTGAAAGATGCGTCCGCTTCCGGAAGGCACGCCAGCCCGCACATGTTGCGCCATAGCTGCGCCACGCACATGGTGGAAAATGGCGCCGACTTGCGAACAGTGCAGACGATCCTGGGCCATGCCGATATTTCCACCAGCCAGATTTATACGCATGTGGCGCTGGATAGGCTGAAGACTGTGTATCGCAACTTTCATCCGCGAGGCAAGAGGACCGGCACAACGGGGAAACCATGAAACAGCAGGAAAGACGGGTGAGCACGGAGATCCAACGCGGCATCAACAAGTTTCTGGAGTCGTTGCGCGGAGAGCGGAATGCGTCGGAGCATACGCTGCGCGCGTATAGCAACGAACTGGGCCGCTTTGCCGAATATCTGGGGCCGCAAGCTAGATGGAAGGAGATTGACCACATAACGATCCGGGGATTTCTCTCACATCTGCATGGCTGTGGGCTGAGCAAAGTTTCCGTGGCGCGGGCGCTGGCGGCGCTGCGGTCAATATACAAATGGCTGGGGAGAGAAGGTATTGTTAGCCAGAACCCGGCCAAGCTGGTGTCTTCTCCTAAGCTGCCAAAGAAGCTGCCACGCGTCCCGACGATGGAAGAGATCAACGGGCTGCTGAACACCGCCATGCCGGAGAGTGCGGCGTTTCCTGAGCGTGATCGCGCGATCATTGAACTGCTGTATGGGTGCGGGCTGCGCAACTCAGAGCTGGTGGGCGTGGAGCTGGGCGATATTGAAGAGGCGAATGGGGTGGTTCTGGTTCGGGGAAAAGGGAAGAAGCAGCGCTACGTGCCTCTGGAAGGCGCGGCGGTGGAAGCGCTGGAGGCGTATCGAGAGGCGCGAAAGAAAGTGTTGCAGGCAACGCGCAAGAACACGCGCCGGCTGTTCATCAATCAGCGGGGCGGGCCGCTTACGACGCGGAGCGTGGGACGCATCGTGAAAAAAATCGCCGTTTCCAGAGGTCTGCCGCAGGACGTGCATCCGCATACCTTACGGCATGCTTTTGGATCGCACATGCTGACGGAAGGCGCTGATCTACGGTCTATCCAGGAGCTACTGGGGCATGAGCGGCTTGCGACCACGCAGAAGTATACGCAGCTATCGATTACGCACGTGATGGAAGTCTACGACAGGACGCATCCGCGGGCGAAGTGAGCAAGAGATGGCACACCGCCTGGAGCTGATATTACGGGTTAAAATGGTGGAGTGGCCCTGTAGCTCAGATGGATAGAGCGACGGTTTCCTAAACCGCAGGTCGCAGGTTCGACTCCTGCCAGGGTCACCAGAATTCAGGAAGGCTTTGCTCTTGCATTGGACAATGAAATTGTCGGCGGCATTTCTAAGCATGATGTTGTGCTGCAATGCAGGCGCAGCAGACATGCGCATACACGCACTACAGGCAAAGCAGCCCACGCCACCTCAGCCGGGCATTACGGCGAATAGCATCACGATTGGAAGTCTGGGTCCACTGACGGGCGAAAATGCAGAAACCGGCAGTGCGGTGAAAGCAGTCTTGACCGCATATTTTGACGACTTGAACCAGCGCGGCGGAGTTTATGGCCGACGGATAGTGCTTCGCTTTGATGAATCGGGCGGGAACAGCGCCGCCACGCTGAAAAGTGCAAAACGTCTGGCCGCTGCCCCGGTATTTGCCATGGTGGCTCCATTTGTCCCTGATGCGGAGCAAAAGCTGGCTGCGGTGGCGCACGCAAGCAAAATCCCGCTCGTCGGGCTGCTGGCGCTTTCCGTGCCAAGCGATCCAGTGAATCGCGAAGTGTTCTATCTCCTTCCCGGCTTTCAGCAACTGGAGCAGGAGCTAGTTCGCTTTGCCGCGGCACAGGAAAAAGCGGCCATGGAGAAGACCGCAGTCGTAGTCGCCGATAGCAAGCTGCAAACCGACGTGGCCGCAGCGATGCAGGCAACATGGAAAGAGCTGAGCGTCGAAAAGCCACAGGAGGTTGTGTTTTCTGCGGCGAAGGGCGCGGAGATTATCAGCGATCTGCACGAGCAGGGAATCGAGCGCGTCTTTTTTATCGGAGACGGAGAGCAGCTTGGGCCATGGATACAGGCAGCCGACAAAGCGGAATGGGCCCCAAGATTTTTTGTGCTGGGGCCGCTGCTCGATGAAAGCATCCTTGGGGCCCCGGCGCGTTTTCAGGGCAAGATATTTGCCGCCTATCCGCAACTGCAGCCGGAAATGGGAGCGGTGGATGAGTTCGATTATTTTCTCAGCAGCCACAATCTTGCCAGCGACCACCGATTGGTCCAGATTTCAGCGTATTGCGCCGCAAAGATTCTGGTGGAAGCGCTGGCGCGCGCCGGCAAAAACGTAACTCGAGAAAAATTGATTCAGACGCTGGAGCAGATGCGCGATTTCAGGACTGGCCTGCTGCCGGGAATCACGTTTGGCGCGAATCGCCGCGTGGGATCATTTAAAGCCGAAATTGTGTGTGTTGATCTGGCGTCTCATTCTTTTCAGGCTGAGTGCAGCAAGACAGCGAAGCCTGAATGACGGCTTAGTATGACTTTAGAAATCGACGAGCCCATCGACACAGGCCAGCCATGATCCATTGATCCGATGCGGATCAATATGGTGCATGCCGGAAGCATTCCATGAACTGCCGTCGGGTACGAGGATAGGCGACTCTTTTACCTCATGCTCTTTGTAGGTTGTCGCGGTGAATTCGGTGATCTCAAATGCTCTCACCTGCTTGCCATATGTGGGATAACAATCCTGGGTAAAGCGAAGAAGGCGACCATCATAGTCGAGCACGCGACCGCCTGGCCGGGCGACGGATTTATTGCCGGCAATGATGGGGCTGGAAGGATGTTCAGTCCAGGTGGAAGCCGGATCGTTAGCGGAATAAAGAGCCAGCGTGTCATGCTTGTGAGGCGTTGGACAGGTGAAGAGCCACCATTTTCCGCCGTGCTGGAAGATTGAAGGATCAGCGTGAGGGCCGGGAATCAGGTCTTTGACGAGAGTCCATTGATCGGGGAATGACGTGGCCCGATAAAGGCGCACGGCATTTGCGCCGAGCGTTTCCGGGGTCATATAGAAATCGTCGTTCCAGCGGAACACGTATGGATACGAAAGATGAAACGGCTCCTGCAGGACGATTCGTTCGTAACGCCAGGTGAGGCCGTCATGGCTGGTGGCGCGGCCAATGTCGCCCTTGTTGGACTGGTTATTCAAGACCTCAAAAAACATGTGCCAAAGGCCGTCGACATAGAGCATGAATGGATCAGCGACGAAGCGGGCGGGAACGTCACTGACGTCGGCGGCGGAAATAACTGGGTTGGAAGCACCGGGAGCAGCGCCCATGCGCACGGGCGATGGGCCGGAATACATGGCAATGGACCATGTCCAGGGTCGGCTGGCGTCTTTTGATCGGCGTCCTACAGCGTTGGGATCAATGATTTCCATGCGTCAGGGTAATTTTATCAATCAGCTCGATTTAGAGGGCTCGAATGCCTTGGTTTAACGTCGTTGGGTTTCCTGACCAGAATTCTTTCCGCGTTTTAATCCATTGATTCCTAAGATCGCGTAGCTCAAGTATCTGCGGCGACAACGAAACTTAATGCAACAAATCCAGAATACCTGCGTTCAACCTATTGAAAGCGATGTTCGTAATACAAACCAATGACAATTTGTGTCATTGGGATGTGGAAATCAAGTGAAACGAAATCGAGGCAGAGACCACTACTTACAGTAACGAAGGTCTCGGGCCTGAAGGGCTTGATGATCCTGAAGAAGAACCCAAGGTAGAAGTGAGGCTGTAAAGAGCGATTAGCTTGATGCAACAGCCGGGAGGAGTTTGTGAAGATCTTTGACGCTTTGTTCGGATGCTGGCATAAACGAATCAGCTTTCCCCAGACCAGCAAGCCAGGACAGCGCCGCTGCGAGGCCGCCACGCTTACAGGAACGTATGTGGTGTGTCTCGACTGTGGTACCGAGTTTGCTTACGACTGGAAAAAGATGCGTGTTCTCTCCCCCATTGAGAAACAGCCTTTTGCCCATGCACGTGTGGAAGTTGAGGCCAGAGGCTAGGAAAAGCGGGAGAGGTAAAGGGTCATGAAACGGCAGTGGCGGTTTCGGGTGATTGAATCGGCGGGACTGGTGTTTGCTTATTTCTGGTACAGCGCAAATGTACCTGCATTGGTGGCCAGAATACTTTCATAGCTAGGGATGTGCGCAGCCTGTCTTCCCGGCAGGCTGCGTCTGTGCGAATGTTCAAACGGCAGTATCAGCGAGCATTGGTTTGTGTCGATAAAGGCCCCTCGTTTAACGGGACGATGCCACCGAGGATGGCTGGTCCATTTCCAGAATCGCCACCCACTCGGCTTTGCTACGCGCCAGAAACACGATTTTTCCATGAAGGAATTCCGCTGCTAACTCTGGTGACACGTCCACATGGGAACCAAAGAAACGTCGGTTAAGTTTCTCCCAGTGCTCGAAATGGATCATTGGCGGCATGTCAACCTTGGTCGAGAACAAATAAGCTACCTGATAACTAGAGCGCATCTGCCGGGCTTTGATCATTTCCTCAACAGTAAAATCATGTACCTGAACAAATTGAAATGATTGCTTCACATAGCCTAGATACGGACGAGTGAGTTCATCAGTCGCCGGCCAAGCGGTAAGGATGGTGGAGTTTTGTTCGTGCTCTTCCAAAAACTTTGCAGCTTTAAAGTGCAGATCGACGAAGTCTTTATAGGTAAGGTTGTCTTCTGGTGCAAAGCGGTAAGGCGGATCAAAAAAGAGTCCCAGCACAAAGACGATCACCATCAAGGCCGCGGGCCATTCCCATCGGCTGATGCGCCGGTGCAGAGTTGACATGCCGAGCATGATTACCAGTGGATACATAGGCAATAAGTAGCGCGTGAGTAGCGCTCCGCCGAGCAGCGAAAACGTGAGCAGATGCGCCAGCATGATGAGAGCAAACTGCAGTTGGACCGGCACGGCGATGCGCGGACGCACGACGGTGGAATCGCCGGTTGAATCAGTGACCGGCGGAAAAAACATTGCGACCATGGTGGCCGCGGTAAGCGCCAGCATGTTCATGGTTCCAAAGAGATGCCAGACGCGTTGCACCAGCGCTAAAACAAACCTCAGCGGGCTCAGCGTCTGGGTCACGTTGTACTGGTAGAAATCGGCGTTGCCAAAAAATCTTCCGGTGGCGTGGTGGTGATAAGCCAGCCAAGCCAGCAAGGGAAGAACCGGAATGAGCAAAATCGCGGCGCGGCGTACCTTGTCATCGCGACGAGACAAGATTGCCCAAAGCGCGAGTGCAAGCGGCGTGATGACCGCAGTTTCTTTGCTCAGGACAGCAAGGCAAAATGCAAGCTGGCTGGGCCATGTTCGATCTTCGATATGAAGCCTAATTCCCCAAAGCGTGAATGCAGCAGCCATGAGATCGGCGTGCGTCAAGGAACTCTGCACAAAAAAGATTGGATACACGGCCGTGGCAATGGTCGTGACCACCGCGACGCCGGTACCTACGAGTCTTCGCGCGAGCAGAAAGACATTGGTCAGGGCAAAGGCTGCCAGCAGCAGCATGGCCACGCGCGCCACGGCAGGCTTCCATCCGCTGGTGGTGAACCACAATGCAAGGTAAGCAGCGGAAAGTGGCGGATGGCCCGTATCGAGCGTGGTTTTGGCGATCAGAGTGTGAGAATGCGCAAGATCGTAAGCGGCAGGGACATAGAAGCCAGCTTCGTCCCAGAAAAAGGGAAGCCGCAAAAGCGGCGCGTGCAGTAAAAAAATGATGACAAAGATCAGCGGATAAAGCCGCCGGAACGAGAACTCTGGCGCTTCGTTAGTTCGTGACGTGATCAATGGCTAAGCATCTCACCGGAAGGTGTCCGCGATTCTAGTTGATTTGGCTTTGCTGCGCCGTGATATTGGGATCGAGCTTGATTTCGCCAAACGTGCCTTCATACTGGCGTACATTCTGCTCCAGGATAGTCAACAATGCCTTGGCCTGTTGCGGACTCAGGTAGATGCCCTGAAAATTCTGCACCTCGACCTCCTGTGCCGTCACAGGCTGCAAGCGGCCAAAAACCAGCAGAAAGTCCCAAACGCTCACGCGGATCTGTATTGAGTTGGCGTAGGTGTCGCGATAATCGGGTGCGTTGACCAGGCGGATGTTCGGCTGCTGCTGAATTGTCATGGGAATGATCTCCTGAAGTAAACTTTCACCATAACAGAAGTCGGGCAAACGCGTGAAGCGCAGTCGCTCGGTGGTCGAGCGATGCCGCAAATCTTCCTCTCATTTATAATTCTGGCTCTTTGAGGGATTTATTCATGGATACGGGCATTGTTGACGTTCACGCGCGTGAGATTCTGGATTCACGTGGAAATCCAACGGTAGAAGCCGAAGTCACTCTGGGTGACGGATCGATTGGCCGTGCTGCGGTTCCGAGCGGCGCATCCACGGGGGAACATGAGGCAGTCGAGCTGCGCGACGGTGATCAGCATCGCTACCTGGGAAAAGGCGTGCAAAACGCCGTGGAGAACGTCAACGTAAAGATCGCGGACGCACTGCAAGGTCTTGACGCCGCAGACCAGCGCCGAATCGACGACACGATGATTGAGTTGGATGGCACGCCTAACAAAGCAAAGCTAGGCGCAAATTCCATTCTTGCGGTATCCATGGCCTGCGCCCGAGCCGGCGCCAATGCGATGAAAACGCCACTCTACCGCTATCTTGGCGGTGTGAGCGCCAGCGTTTTGCCTGTGCCCATGATGAATATTCTCAATGGTGGCGCGCATGCCGATAGCAATGTGGATTTCCAGGAATTCATGGCGATGCCCGTGGGCGCGGAGACTTTTTCTGAGGCACTGCAATGGGGCGCGGAAATTTTTCACACGCTCAAGTCTGTCCTGAAGAAACGCGGCTACAACACCGCTGTCGGCGATGAAGGCGGGTTTGCCCCGTCACTCAAAGCCAACGTAGAGGCCATTGAGTTGATTTTGGAAGCCATGCAGCAAGCGGGCTTCCGTGCCGGCGTGGACGTTTCCATCGCGCTAGATCCTGCGGCCAGCGAATTCTTTGATAAGGCGAGCGGCAAATACGTCTTCAAGAAGTCAGATAAGTCGGTGAAGTCGTCTGAAGAGATGGTGGCGTTCTGGGCTGACTGGGCCCGGCAATATCCAATCGTCTCCATTGAGGACGGCCTGGCCGAAGATGACTGGAAAGGCTGGCGGCTGATGACGGACGAAATGGGCGACCATATTCAACTGGTGGGGGACGATCTTTTTGTCACCAACACAGAGCGCCTGAGTCGCGGCATTGACGAAGGCATTGCCAATTCCATTCTCATCAAGGTCAACCAGATTGGCAGCGTGAGTGAAACGCTGGACGCGATTGACATGGCGCGGCGGAACGCATACACGGCAGTGATTTCGCATCGCTCCGGCGAAACCGAGGATACGTTTATTGCCGATCTTGCCGTGGCCACCGGCACCGGACAGATCAAGACCGGATCGGCATCGCGCACGGATCGCATCGCCAAATATAACCAGCTTCTGCGGATTGAAGAAGAATTGGGCGAAGGCGCGCGCTTTCTCGGCCTGGAAGCGCTTAACTATGACGTGGGAGCTGATAAAGCAGGCGCTTAACCAAAGAGGAGCTCCGCGCCGGAACTCCTCCTCTTTTATCCCTAGTCGCGCTCTCGCATCCCCATCATTCCCGGTTGCGAGCCAGTATTTCCCGTGTGCATTTTCTCCCATTGCTGTTGCGTCAGAGGCTGGATGGGCCCTAGCTTCATCTTCTGCAGGCCGGAATTGATGGCCGGCAGCTGTTTGGTTGTAAGTTGATCCAGCTCTTTAATAACGTCATCCAGTTCACGCCCCAGCGCGTCCGTGCGCTCGATTTGCGAGTTGGTGGGCTTGCCATCGTAGCTGTTCACGTCGCTGTAAACGCTGGTCAGGTATTCGCGGATGCGCTCTTCACCCGTGATTGCGCCGCCTTCCTTGGTTGCCACAATCTTGGAGCGCAGTGCATCAGCCTGTTGCGCAAGCTCCTGCACAATCTTGCGCAAAGGATCGTTGGCCGGCAGTTTAGCTGTGCGCGCATTGGCAGCATCGCGCAGATTCACCATGGAATCCACGGCAAAGCTCATGCGTCCCATCATGTTGTAGAGTTTCATCACCAGATCAAATTGCTGGTGGCGGTCCTGTTCGTCATAGGGCGCGCGCGGATCCAGCACCAGTTTGAGCTTTGACGTGTAAACCTTATCGCCCTTGGTCATTTTTACGGTGTAGGTTCCCGGCAAAACGCGCGGTCCCGTGGAGGCGCCGAACGCCGCGCTGGCAGCAGGCGGAACGGTAGGCGGTTTCAGCCGCATTGACCACGTTGTCCGATTGATGCCGCGATGTTTGCTGCCCGCGATGGTGTCCATCACCTTTCCATTCAGGTCGATAATTTCGATTTTCATATCGCCGAAAATATGGCGACCTTTCTGGTAGTAGGTGATGAAGGCGTCTTGTGTGCGGCTTGGACCTGAGAATGTGGCATCTCCTTCCGGCCAGCCGCCATTGGAATTCAGGTACTGTATGCTGGTGGAATCCAGCAGCACGGCGTCCTGGGCCATCAAGTCCGGCGTGAGCGCGCGCAACGACGAAATGTCATCAATGATCCAGATGCCGCGCCCGTGCGTGGCCAATACCAAATCAGACTCGCGCGGCTGAATAACAATGTCACGCACTGCCACGGCAGGGAATCCGCTGCCCTTGTATTGCGCCCATTGCTTGCCTCCATCAATGGAGATCCATAAGCCAAACTCGGTTCCCAGGAATAGCAGGTTGGAGTCGACCGTGTCTTCAGTGATGACGTGCGCATATCCAGTCACGCCGCTGGCGTCGCTCACCAGCGGAGTCCACGTATTGCCGAAATCGGTTGTCTTGTAGATATAGGGCTTCATGTCGCCAAAGGTGTGGCGATCAAACGTGGCGTATGCCGTACCTTCATTGAAATGGCTGGCAATTACCGTGGATACCCACGAGTTCTTGCCCAGGTTCGGGACTTTGTCCACCACATTGGTCCAGTGCTTTCCGCCATCGCGCGTAATCTGCAGGTTGCCGTCGTCGGTACCCACCCAGATCAACTGGCCATTTTTTGGCGACTCGCTGATTGAATAGATTGACGTGTGCATTTCTGCCGCAGAGTTGTCCACGGTAATGCCGCCGGACTCCTCCTGCTTCTGCTTCTCCGGATCGTTGGTGGAAAGGTCGGGGGAGATGCGTTCCCATGAATGGCCGTGGTCGCGCGAACGGAAAAGGAACTGTGCGCCAATATAAATCGTCCCTTTTTCATTCGGGCTCATGTGGATCGGCGTGTTCCAGTTGAAGCGCAGCTTCTTTTCGTTGTATTGCGGCTGTGGCTTAATGCCCTGACCGCTCAGCGTGTGCCGATTGACTCTTCCGATTTCTCCGCCCTGCGATTCCGCGTATATGTAGTCCGGATCAGCCGGGTCTTCAAATGCCCAGAAACCGTCACCACCAAGGACATTCTCCCATCGCGAATTGGTAATGCCGCCGGGATACGATGAATCGCCTACCCATGTGCTGTTGTCCTGCAGCCCGCCATAAACGTGATATGGGTTCGCATTATCAACGCTTACGTGATAGAACTGCGCGGTTGGCAGGTTCCATGCGCGTGCCCAACGGGTGCCGCCGTCAGTGCTGCTCCAGAATCCGCCGTCATCACCGTCATAAACCAAGTTGGTATTGCTTGGGTCAATCCACACGGTGTGGTTGTCACTGTGCGTGTTTGCTGTTGAACTGAAGCTGCGTCCGCCATCGACGCTGACCAGCAGCACCAGGTCTACTTTAAAGAGCTTGTTTTCATTCTTGGGGTCAACAATCAGGTTGGCAAAATAAAACGGACGCCACACCATGTACTGGCTGGCATCCAGTTTTTTCCAGCTTTTGCCCGCGTCGTCTGAGCGGTAGAGCGCGCTCTGCTTGCTTTCGATCATGGCGTAAACCACGTTTGGCTTGGAAGGCGCTACTGCCAGAGCAATTCTTCCGTAGGGCTTTTCCGGCAGTCCCTGGCTGTTGCTGGGCGCGATTTCCGTCCAGTGGTCGCCGCCATCTGTGCTCTTGAATAGTCCGCTGCCCGGCCCGCCAGAACGAAACGTCCATCCCTGGCGGCGGAAGTCCCACATGGACGCGTAAATCGTTTTCGGCTCCTGGGCATTTGCAGTCAGCATACCGCAGCCGGTTGAGCCATTGGCTCCGGCCAATACTTTTTTCCAATTCGTGCCGCCGTCAGTCGTCCTGTAAACGCCACGCTCATCATTGTCGTTCCACAGATGCCCTGTGGCGCAGGCATACACTGTGTTGCTGTCTTTGGGATCAACCAGGATGCGCGCGATGTGTTCTGAGTCTTTCAATCCCATGTTGGTCCAGTTCTCGCCGCCATCGGTCGATTTGTAAATCCCATTGCCGATGGAAACGCTGTTTCTGGTCCAGCTTTCTCCTGTTCCCACCCAGACATTTTTGTGATTTGAAGGATCAATGGTTACTGCTCCGATCGACTGTACAGGTTCACGGTCAAACACCGGCTTGAAAGTTGTGGCGCCATTGATGGACTTCCATACGCCTCCGCTGGCTGATCCCACAAATGCAGTGATCTTGCCATTTTCATCCACGGCGTCGATGGCGGAAATTCGTCCACCCATGGTGGCGGAGCCAATGTTTCTTGCCGCCAATCCGGAGATGGTGCCGGAATCGTATCTCACCGGCGCGGGCGTTTGAGCTGAAACGGCCAGGCAAAGAGCACACAGGAGTGCAAACGCAGCGGTCGAGCGCACAGGAAAGAAGGTATAGCGGGCAAGCATCATTATGAAATTCCTCTCAAAATATCCAGTACGTGTTTTTATGCGCTCATTGTTTGGGTGTGGACTTGGCGGCAGGAGACGCGGCAGGAGCGGCGGGCATCTTGAATTCACTGTTCTCAATGGGCACATTCGCTTCCATCTTGGTCACCGTAATTTTTCCGCGCCGTTCCGGGTTGTCCTTGGGCCCGCTCTCAATGAAAAACGGATACATCACGCCATTCACCGGCTTGTATGACCCCAGCATCGTCACGCTCTCACGCACTGAGCCGCGGATAAACTGCTGTTTTTCAACCTGAATTTCAATGTACGTGTCCGGGTCAAGATAGTAGTAAAAGATGTCGCCGTTTTTCAGCGTGACTTTCAATTTGTAAGCATCATCGCCATCCACCTGGTCGTGGCCCAGATATTCGATTTTGTTGCCTTTGGCCGCGGCATCCACCAGGGGGCCATCAAAGTCTGCATCCTCCGCAAGGCCACGAACGTCATCTTCACCCAGCATCTCCGGGTCCTTGCGGCCGCCGAACGGCGAGATCTGCCACCCGCTCGACCCGTCATATGCCTGGACCTGGGTCATTCCCTGAAGGGTAAAGGTTTCTTTCACCATGTCCGGACGCCTGCTTAGTTCGCCCACGGTGGCTTTGAAACCTCCCGCATCAAAATCACCGATCATGCGGAGTGACTTGATCGCCTTGATCTTCTCCACTCCGCCTTTGGCTTGCAGATTTTTCGCCACCAGTTCCTCGGCAGTCTGGGCGTAGCCGTTCAGTGCGATGAAACAAACGAGACTTGCCAAAATGCTGCGTAGTACGCTCACTTGATTGCTCCTTCAGATTCTGCAGGGGTTCAGGGCTGACCTAACGCGCTGGATTTTAGGGTTGTGAAATTTATTTAGACGTATTTGGAATGCCTTCGTTAGCCCGCCATTTCATGCTGAATGGAAATTCACCCAATTGTACAGAAATTCCCGTGTCCTCTGGACCGGAAGGCTGCCAAGAAAAAGGCGTGACCTCAGCGGCCGCGCCTTAACCAAACTCGGACTTTAAAGCTCTGTCGCTACTCCCCTTTATCTGCGCTGGCACCCCACATGATGCTGCTGGCCCACTGTCCACTGGCGCCCCACATGATGCTGTTGCTCCAAATTGTGGAGAATCCTGAAGATGTGTTGGCACCCCACATGATGGAACTGCCCCATAAGCCGTTGGCGCCCCACATAATGGATGAACCACTTGAAGAGGTTGCACCCCACATGATCGAACTACCGGTAAACTGTGTAGTGCCCCAAACCGCAGGTCCGGACCATGTTTGTGAAGTGCCCCACACAGATGAGGAATCACTGGTCAGGCGAACATTTCCGGTGCTCAAATCGTAAATTGCCGTCGGTGACATTGCTGTGCCGCTCGGCAAGTCATTGCTGGCCAGCGCGGCTGCAAGGTCAACATAGCCGGCTCCAACGGTGAAGATGTCATATTGGCTGGTGTAAGTAATGCCGCTGGCGGCATCATAAACGCTGCTGGTATTCGGGAACGCCTTGGAAGCGGTCTTCATCAGCCTGGCTTTTACCTGATCGGGCGTTAAAGACGGATGCGCCTGCAAAAGGTCAGCCACTGCGCCGCTCACCACCCCCGTTGCCATGCTGGTGCCGCTCAATTCAAAATACACTTTTGAAGGGCTTGATGATCCGCCATAGACATAAGCGCCGTAAGGCACTCGGTTGCTCAACTCCGTGTTATACAGATTTGTATTACTGGTTTCCGTTGACACCAGAAGGTTTCCCGGCGCTACCAAGTCAGGCTTTACCACATGGTCAAGCATTGTGGGCCCTTTTGAACTGTAGCTGGCGATCAAATCATCTGAGCGCTGGGGCGTTCCCATTGGTTTCATTGCGCCCACGGTAAGAACATAAGGGTCATTCCCCGGGGACGTTACAGTGGCGTATCCGCTGGTGGGCAGGTAGCGCCCATTATTGCCGGCTGCCACCACAACAACAATCCCGCTCTTCCATGCCTTTTCTACGGCCTGGCAAAGCGGATCCAGCTTGTAGGTCTCAAATACCCCGCGTCCAAGCGAAAGATTGATTACCCGGATGTTGTATTGCGACTTGAGGGCCACCGCCTGGTTAAGGGCTGCAATCACCGAGCTGTCCGTCGCGCTCCCGTTCGCGTCGAGCACCCGCAGGTTCACGATCTGCACTCCCGGCGCAATGCCTCGAAAGGTATTTGAATAGATGAGCCCGGTTGAGCTTATTCCGTTGCCCCCAATCAGTCCGGCAATGTGCGTGCCATGGCCGTAGGCGTCCGCCGCGCTGGAGTCGCCCGGTACAAAGCTCTTGTTGTAAACGATCCGTGAAAGAGGCAGCAGACCCGTTGTCGCCAAATCCGGGTGATTGTTCACCCCACTATCAATCAGCGCTACGCCAATTCCCGCTCCGGTATAGTTTGATTGCCAGGCTGCCGATGCGTTCACCGCCGGCGCTGCGTTGTCAAAGAATGGAGTAAGAGGCCGGTCTTTGCTGATGTATACAACGTTGGACTGATTTGAGAGAGATACAATCCCGTTATAGTCCAGAGATGCCACTAATCCATTCACGATTGGTAGCTGGCCGAGGATGGTGCCGCCCAGCTTAAGCACGTCATTTACGACGCAGCCCACCAGCCCCAGCAAGCCGCTGCAACTCAGTTGAGTGCCTGGCGCGTATTGGACCACTACCTGCTGCATCTGGCCCGTGGAACTTGAGTTCTGCAAGTCGGGCGAAATCTTGCTGCTGTCTCCGAACATCGATAGTGGCGCCAAAAGTGCCAGAGCGAGAATCAAGATTCTTTTCATCATTGGGGACCCTGCCTAAGACTTTAGTAAGTACTATGACTTTAGTTTGCACTTGCCGGGCCAATGCTGGAATCTCTGTAACTTGTTGCAAATAAAGACATTGGTGTGGTCGAACCATAGGAGCGGTAACGCGAGGGTTCGCGCGTTGTCACCGCCATGTGACAGAGACGTCACAGCTGACGCCCTCTCGGATGCAGTTACTAAAGTCCTCTTGCTGGCCGATGCCTTTGGGCTGAAAATGCGCCAGACAATCTTGTGCCCTGATTAGATGTTGGAGAGAAAATGTCCGGAATTCCGGTTCGGGCGAGACCGTTCGTATTTCTGGTGTGCGCATTTGGCGCGCTGAGTCTGCTCACCGGTGTGCTTCCATGGCGGAGTAGCCATACCTTCCTGTTTCCTTCCTATCTTCTGCTCACTGTTGTGGCTTCTGCATTGAAAACGGTTCTGCCCGCGTCTGAAGGCACAGTATCCGTAAACTTCGTTTTCTTCCTCGTCGGCATCTGCAATATGACGATCTCTGAGACGCTTGCCCTGGCTCTGGTTGCCACAATAGTCCAGTGTTTCTGGCGGACGAAAAAGCGGCTCAGTTTTGTGCATTTCGCCTTCAATCTTTCTCAAGTGTCGCTGGCCATCACGGCCGCCTATTGGACTTACGTGGTGCTATTCAGTCACGTCTTCCACTCGCGCGCTCCCTTGCCGCTGCTTGTGGCGGCGGTCGTTTACTTCCTGTTGAATAGCTTTCCCGTTGCAGCCGTTGTGGCATTGGCGGAGAACACTTCGATCATCAACAAATGGGATACAGGTTACTCCTGGACGTTTCCTTATTATCTGATTGGCGCAGCAATCGCAGGCCTTATCCAGTTTGTGAACCGGCTGGCCGGGTGGGAAATGTCGATCCTGGTTTTGCCGGCCGTCTACGCGATCTACCGTTCATACTGCATGCATCTTGGACGATGGGAAGACGAGAAGCGGCATCTTGAAGACCTGGCTTCCTTGAACATGCGCACGATTGAAACTTTGGCGCTGGCAATTGAAGCCAAAGACCATACCACCGGAGATCATCTTCAGCGTGTGCGCGTTTATGCGATGGAACTGGGTAAGGACCTTGGGTTATCGCCATCGGAACTGCAGGCCTTGCAAGCTGCATCCGTGCTCCACGATATCGGCAAGCTTGCTGTTCCCGAGTCAATTATTTCCAAGCCGGGCAAATTGACGCCTGAAGAATTTGAGAAAATGAAGATTCACCCCATTGTGGGCGCGGAAATTGTTGAACAGGTCAGGTTCCCCTATCCGGTTGCGCCCATTGTGCACTCCCATCATGAAAAGTGGGACGGCAGCGGTTATCCGGATGGTATTTCCGGTGAAGCCATTCCTATTGGCGCGCGCATTCTCTCTGCCGTTGATTGCCTCGACGCGCTTGCTTCCGACCGGCAGTACCGCCGTGCTTTGCCGCTGGATGAAGCCATGGCACACGTTGTTCGCGAGTCGGGGAAAGCGTTCGATCCCCGCGTTGTCGCCGCTTTGCAGGCGCGATACATAGAATTAGAGCATCTGGCGCGCTCGCAAGCGCCTGAGGAACGTCCCAAGCTCTCACTCGACGTAAAGGTCGAACGCGGTGCTGCGCCCGATGCGGGCTTTGCCGCCAGCGCTGCGCCTTCCGCTCAATCGCAGCCAGGATTGAAGCTAACTGACGTACTCAACCGGACTGAGGATCCTCTGACTCTTGATGAGACGCTTTCTGCGGCTGTCCTACGCCTTCGTCATCTGGTGCCTTTTGATGCGATGGCAGTCTTTGCGCTGCAGGAGGACGTACTTATTCCGCGTTTTGTTATGGGCGAGAACGTTCGCCACCTCTCTTCTTTGCGAATTCGCAACGGACAGGGACTGGCTGGCTGGGTGGCCGAAACCGGAAACTACATCATCAATGGCAATCCCAAGGTTGAACCCGGCCTTGAAGGGTCGCGAAGCTTTGCGCTGTGCTCAGCTTTAGCCGTGCCTTTGTCCTATGCAGGCTGCACTGTTGGAGTCCTTTCTGTGTATGCCCTGCAACCTGATGCGTTTACTTCTGAAAATCTCAATGTTCTTCAGGGCAGCGCCCATCAGCTTGGTGTTGTAATCGGTGAAAAGTTTCAGGCCGAACAGCCACAGCGAACCTTCCGCGCCAACGAATGGCGTCACCGTAGCGGCCATATGCGCCGTAATTCCGGCGAAGAAACTCGATCAAACTCGTCTTCAGTTCTCACTTCAGTAAAATAATGCTGCAAATTTAGGCATGAGTTTTGCGCAAAACAAAGGCGCGACCAGAGCGGCCGCGCCTGTTAGTTGGATCTCCAATCCGAGTTAGTCCTGCTCGTCCTGCTCTTCGTCCTGGCCGGTGCTGGCGCTTGACGCCGCTCCCGCGCCGGATTTGATCTGGATGGGCCCGCCCGCGAACAGCGTGCTCGAACCGTGTTCCGCCGCCTTCTTATTGAACGCCGTGACTTCAGTGGTCAGGAAAGTGTTCACCTGCGCCAGTTGAGTTTCCAGTTCTTTGTGGACCTCTGCCGCCTCCGAAACCAGCAGCGGACTCGGCGCTTCCCCGGGACCACCCATTACGCCGCGCATTACCCCTTGCAGGCGGTTCTGGAAGCGTTGCAGATAGTGGATATCATCCTGGCTGCCGGGTTGAACGTCATTGTTATAGAGCGGTTCCTGGATGGATGCGATTTTCTTGTCCAGTGCCTTCGCCTCCTCCAATACTGGTTTGTAGGGAGCGCTGGTCGCGCCGTCTTGCTGTCCTTCCTCGGTGCCCAGCAGTTCTTGCAGGCTGGTGATCTGTTTGTGCAGGCCGTTGAGCCGGTTCAGAGCTTCATGTAAGGCTGAGACCTCATCGCGCAGTTCCAATCCCAGCTTTAACTGCGCCCGCATGCCTTCCGGGTCAAACTTAAAACGCGGATCAGTCTGGACATCGACCGTTTGCGTTTCCGTTTTGCCGTTTACGGTTACCGCCACTTTGTATGTCCCCGGCAATGCATTTGGCCCGATGCCGGGATCAAAGAAGAAATCCTGGTCGCCCAACCCTTCCGGCGGAGGCAGGAAATTCAGCTTCTTTGGCCCGTCATAACGCAGGCTCCACGCCACACGATTCAGGCCGTACTTTGTTGGTCCATACATGGTGCGGACCACCTGCCCGCTGCTGTCCGTCACGGTGATCTTTACCGCTGTCTCGCCGTTGGGCCTGCGCCTGGGCGGTCCACCGGCATCTTCTTTTATTTCATTTGGCAGCCAGTAAGTGATCACGGCGCCGCTCATTGGATTGGGGGCAACATATCCGCCGCTGGCAAAGCCGTGCTTGTTCCAGTTGTGCCAATTAATAGCAGGAGACAAAGGGAACAAGTGGAAATCACTCCGCGCCAATTCGGAGCCGCTTTCTTCCAGCGGCGTGATGTCATCCAGAACGAACAGGCCCCGTCCGTGCGTCGCCACCACCAGGTCATGTGACTTCTTGATGAACTTGATGTCATAGACTGAGGCAGTGGGGAAGTCGCTCTTGATCTGCGTCCAATGCGCGCCGTCGTCACTCGAATAGAACAGGCTTGTGTCCGTGCCCAGCACCAGAAAGCCCTTCTTGTTCGGATCTTCGCGAATCACGCGCGCGGGATCCTCTTGAGGCAGGCCGGCTGCAATTGAAGTCCACGTCTTGCCGCCATCGTGGGTCTTGTAAACGTATGGCTTGTTATTTTCCACCTCGTGGAAGTCCACTGCGATATATGCGGTGTTGGCATCGATGGGTGAAGCCTCAATCTGTTGCAGACGGCCCCACTGCGGCAGGTTCGCGATATTGGCAGTCGCGTTCGTCCAGTTTTGGCCGCCATCGCGTGTCACCTGCGCCAGACCATCGTCCGTGCCCACCCAGATCGTCTTGGGATCCACCGGTGAAATCGACATGGAAAGAATCGCGCCAACTGTTTCCGCGCCGCTCAGGTCCAGCCAGATCGGGCCGCCGCTGCTTTGCTGTTTCGTCTTGTCGTTGCGAGTAAGGTCCGGACTGATCGGATTCCAGTTTTTTCCGCCATCGGTGGACCGGAACAACACGTTGCCGCCCAGATAGACTTCATTCGGATTGGTCATAGAAACCGCTATCGGCGACGTCCAGTTAAACCGATACTTTAGATCTGACGGCTTCATGGACTGCACGCCCTGCAAGTACGGACGGATGAAGTTTGACATGCCCGTATCATTGCTCACGCGCTGGATCGACCCATTCTGCGAATCGGTATAAACCACATGTGTACCCTTGCCGCGCGCTGGGACAACGTATTCGCCATCGCCGCCGGTCACCGTGTACCACTCAAAGCCGCTGATGCCGCCGCGGCTCAGGCTGTTCGAAGGTCCACACCAGCCATTGTTGTCCTGCAGGCCGCCGCAGAGGTTGTAGGGTGTCTCATCGTCGTCGGCAACGGAATAGAACTGCTCGATCGGCAGGTTGTCCAGATAGCGCCAGGTCTTGCCAGCGTCACCACTCACATAAACGCCGCCGTCATTGCCGTTGATGATCCGGTTTGGGTTCTCCGGATCGATCCACAAGGCGTGATGGTCCACATGGACGCGAGGTGTGGTGTTGCGCGCAGTTTTACCGCCATCCTCAGAAAGCATTACGTTGAATGACATGAAATAAACTTTGTTCTCGTCATTCGGCGCAACTTCTAGTTCGCTGAAATAAAATCCACGTGCTGCAAGATTGTGGTTATTGCTCACCATTTTCCAATGGTCACCAAGATCGTTGGTGTCGTAGAGCGTGCCTTTCTTGTTTTCCACCAGCGCATAAACGTGCCGGGGGTTGCTGGGCGCTGCGCCCAGTCCGATGCGGCCTGTAGGCTCTGTCGGCAGGCCTTCTGTCAGCTTCTTCCACGTATTGCCGCCGTCGGTCGACCGGAAGATGCCGCCGCTGGTCCCGCCCGATTCAAGCGCCCAGGGATAACGCCGAACCCGCCACATTCCGGCAAAGAGCACCATGGGATTGCCCGGGTCCATGATCAGCGAGCTTGCGCCTGTGTCTTCGTCAATGAACAGGACCTTCTGCCAGGTTTTGCCGCCATCTGTGGTCCGGAAAACGCCGCGATCGGCGTTCGGTCCCCACGCATGGCCCAGCACGCCGACGAAGACAGTGTTGGGATCGCGCGGATCAATTGCGATGTTTGAGATCTGCCCGGCATCGCGCAGGCCCATATGTTTCCACGTGGTTCCCGCGTCAGGAGAGAAGAAGATTCCCTTGCCAGTAATCACGTCATTGCGGATATTCTTCTCGCCGGTTCCCACCCAGATCAGGTTCGGGTTGGAAGGCGCAATCGCAATGGCTCCAATGGAAGCTGTGGGTTCTTTCTCAAAGATTGGCTTCCATGAGAGGCCGCCATCCTGCGTCATGAAAACGCCGCCGCCCGCCGCTCCCACGTAATACACGTTAGGCCGCCCGGGAATACCGACGACCGACGTCACGCGCCCGCCACCAACCGCCGGCCCCAGGTTGCGGAACTTCACATTCTCCAGTGGGTCTTTGGACTTGTTGTCCTCAAGCCTGGTTGGCGTTGTGGATTTTGCGTCTTTGTCACCAGCATCAGACGTTTTTTTCTCCGAATTTGCCAACGGCTTTTGCGCGTTTCCGCTGCCGCTTTTCTTGGTGCGATCGCCGGTCTTGCTCTGGGCCATGAGTAATGCGGGAACGCACAACGCCAGGACCAATACAAAAATCATCTTAAACAGTGTCTTCATCGGGAATACTCCTGCGGGTAATAGGAAGGCTGACCGCGAATCATATCGCAAACAGAGGGTTGTTGTACAAATCGTGAGGGATCAAGTGTCAGTCTCTCAGGAACTCGCGTCCCAGGTAGCCATAGATGCTCCGCCAGCGAGGCTCCATATCGTCGCGGTAAATGTGAGGACGCCATCCAAGATCAAGGTAAATTGAAATTGCGGCAATCCTAAAGTCTTCCGTTCCAAGAAATGGGCGCTGATAGCCCTCCGCAACTAATCGGTTCGTCACCGATGCGGAGACGATCGTCCCCAAGCCCTTTCGCGTGTGTGACGGATCAGTGACCAGCCAACCCAGTTGTCCTTGAACGTGACGAGGCGAACTGCTGCCGCGCATCGCCACACATGAAGCTACAAGCTCATGCGAGGTCACGTGGTCAACCACAAAGAAGCCGCCAGGCAGCGTCCTTTCGATCGTTTCCTGGAATCGGCCTTCATCGGCGAAGGCCAGATGGAAGAGATCGTTGTACGGGACTTCATCTCCGCTGCGAAGTTGGCGGAGGGCATAACCATCCGGAAGCGAAGGCGCCTCGACTAATCCAAAAGAAGAAGGCCGCACCATCTCCAGTTGGTGGGAATAAGTTTGCTCGATAAACGGATATGCTGGCCGGCCGGGCAGCGCACGTATTCCGTGCATACACTATTCTCCCACGATTGTCTTCCACTCCAGCTTGCCTCGCTCCAAAATCGCGGCTAGATCTTCTTGCAGCAGGAACCGCTGCTCGATGAGCTTCTTCGTTGCTTGCTCAAACTTGCTCATGTATTCCTGCTGTGATTTGTACCGCTCGGCAATCGACAACCTAGGATCGCCCGACTTCTTGCGCTCCGCTGCCGTTTTTGCCAGCGGGATCCACGATCCCAGAAAACTCACGCGCTGCTCCGGCGCGCCAATACTCGGATCACGCAGGTTCCATCCCGTACATGTCGCGAGTGGGACTTGCAGCTCAGGCAGTCTTACGCCACCCAGATCGTTGCCGTCTGCGTCACTCTGCGGGACAAGCACGCCAAAGGGATTGCCGACCCGCGGAGGCTCGACAGTAATAACTTCATCCTCATGGGCGCCCAACCTTCTAAATTTCACTTCCCGGTCGAGGTGGTAAGCCAGACTTACCTCATGCGGCGTATTCACGCCAGGAATCCTGGGAAACCTATATTGCTCAAGCGGGACCAAGGTCTTACCCCCGATTTTTGGATATGTGCTCGGCGGCGGCTCCTTGCCGTTCTTGACCCACTGGTCCATATCTGTGATCAGTGCGCGCCAGTACCACTGAATCGGATTGGGATTGGCTTTCTGTTGCGCGGTGTAGTCAGGATTTCCTCCCACGCGTTTCTCCGGCGGAAATGGCACGGTAAAGTGTTCCAGTCCGGCCAGGAAATAAATGCGCGTGTTCGGCGCCGGCGGCGCGTCCTGCTTCCCGTCTGCAGTCGTATGAATCAAAGATGCAGCGCGTCCCCAGTATTCGTACGATGTATTGGTGTAAAAAATCTTCGGTATAGTCCTCGATTTTGTAACCGCATCCAGCAAACCTGCCTTGTCGCCGGTATCGGGATCTTTTTCGGGCAAGTCCGTGAAAGGGAAGAGATCAGTGGGGAAGAAGAGGCTGGACATCGGCTGTGCATCGCGCGAAGGCTGCGCAAAGCGATGGTTGAAACTTCCTCGCCCCGCTCCCGCAACGTGAGCGATCACGCCATCCATCACCTGTCGGCCTTGCTCATCGGCGTTGAAGTTCTGGTAGATAAAGTGACGCAGAAAGCGCCCGCTCTGCGAAATTCCAACGGCATAGGCACGTTTCACCGGCGCAGTTGCTTGCGGATCGTATTTTAAGTAGGAGAGAAAATCTCGCACGGCAGCCAGTCCCACACCGACGACTGCCGGGTTTTTGGCTGTGTACACCAGTTCGTAAATCCGGCCCGGAACAAAACCGCTGTCCAAATGAACGTAATGTGGATCGGGTGTAAGCTGGCCGTCAAGAATGTGACCGAAACTCCATTCAGAGCGGGGAATCATTTTCCTGGCTCCGGCAGGCGTATCTCTCACTGTCAATCTATTCCTTTCGCTCGCCGGGTCATCCACGGGATAGCTATTGCCACCGTGCGGGCCGAGCAGAATGTGTCCCAGCGGCATGTCGTCGCGCTTCTCTGCCGGCGTGAAATCGGTGCGTACAAGGCCGTGAATTTCCTTTCCGCCAGGATCGTACGCTATAGGTGCGGTGAGCCGCAGGTGTTCGCCCTGGCTGGAAAGATCAAACTCCCACCCTACCCACGCGATTGTGTATCCCTGGCGCATGAGAAAGGCGTCGCCAAACTCCCCGTCGCGGCCATTTACAAGCGAGAGAATTCCACGCCCGCCGCGGTTCGAGACTTCAAAGAGCACTGCCTGGTTTCCCTTGGCTATGTCTTTAGGCTTAAGCAGATAAAGATCGGCAGAGAACTCGACTTCGCCATGTGCATTGCGCGGAGCTTTATCGAGATCAACAATCTGCCGGTTGTGCAGGTTCAATGGATCAACGGCGAAGTACACGCGCCCAACGATTTTTTCATAGGCGCCGGCGTTTCCAAATGGCTTGGCGTCCTGTATGTCTCCACGCGAGGTAATCTCAACCCGGACGACGCGGGCCTGTGCTAATGACACTAAAATCGCGGGGATTAACAGAAACCATAAGACTCGTGCTCGTAGCCGCATCTGCTCCTCCAGAAGTGATAAAGTTTATATGATCGCAAACGGTCGCAGCCTGAAATTGTGAAATGCCGTCAGTCTTGTTGGGAAGTTGCAGGGGCTCAAAAGCTATCTGAAAAGAGGAACAGACATGAAGAAGATTTTCAGTTTCGCAGTCGCAGCATTTCTGCTTTGTACCGGCGCGCAGGCACAGCAGCATGAAGCCGATCGCCTCCGCCATGCCGGCGAAGTCCTGATGGAAATCCTGAACATCCCAGACAACATTCCCAAGACAGTTCTGGACAAATCAGAATGCGTGATCGTGATTCCCTCAGTGAAAAAACTTGCCCTGGGTGTTGGCGCGAACTATGGTCGTGGCGCCATGACGTGCCGCGGCGGAGGCACGTTTACCGGAGCATGGGGGCCGCCTGCAATGGTTGCGCTGGAAGGCGGCAACATCGGGTTCCAACTGGGCGGACAGGCTACTGACTTTGTGCTGCTTGTGGTCAATCCCAAAGGGATTGATTCCATCCTGAAGAGCAAGGTCAAGCTGGGCGCTGACGCGGCTGCAGCCGCCGGGCCAAAAGGCCGAGATGCCCAGGCTGCCACTGACGTCCTGATGCACGCTGAAATTCTTACTTATTCACGCTCACGCGGGCTGTTTGCCGGCATCTCTCTCGATGGATCAACTCTTCGTCCTGACAACAGCGCCACGGAAAAAGTTTATGGCAGAAAGGTTTCTGCGCGGGACGTTGTGATTGGCCACAGAGTAGGAACGCCAGCCGCTGGACGCCTCATGGTGAACACGCTGCAGAAAGCGTCGCCCAGGAACTTATCTGATCCCAAATCTCTGCGCGAAGCGGGAGCCGAGGAGAAGAAATAATTCATGCGCCTGCTCTCGCGTACTCACTTTGCATGGCTGTTGCTGTCTACCAGTGTATGTCTTGGTGCGATAGAAATTTCTCCTTACCAGCAATCCGTGGAAAAATGGCGACAGTCTTATGAAGCAACGCTGAAAGCCGATGATGGATGGCTCACCGTTTCCGCTCTATTGTGGCTGCATGAAGGAGAAAACACCTTTGGATATGACAGCAGTAATGCAATTGTGCTGCCCTATAGTTACGTTCCGGCCAAGGCCGGCTATTTCGATTTTCATGCAGGCAAGACTGTCATTCATGTGAATCCTGGCGTGCCAATCACACTGGCCGGTAAGCCTGTCGAAAGCATGGAACTGCGTCCTGACTCTAAAGTGGACCGCCTGGCCATTGGTGATTTGGTTTTCTTTGTCCACGCCAGCGGCAAGCGTTATGCCATCCGAGTGAAAGACAAGAATAGTGAACTGCGTAAGAACTTCAAGGGCCTGCACTGGTATCCGGTGAATGAAGCCTATCGCTTCAATGCCCGCTTTGTCGCCTATCCCAAGCCGCGCGAAGTTGAAATCAAGAACATGCTCGGAGATCGTGGGCCAACTTACTTTTTCGGCTATGTAGCTTTCACTCTTGGCGGCAAAGAATATCGCCTCGACGCGGAAGACAACGGCTCCGGCGGGCTGTTTATTGTTTTTCGCGATCTCACCAGCAAGAAAGACACTTATCAGGCAGCGCGCTTTCTTGATGCTGATCCGCCGAAGGATGGAAAGGTCGAGATTGATTTCAACAAGGCCTACAACCCACCCTGCGCCTATAACCCGTATGCAACCTGCCCTTTGCCCACCGCGCGAAACAGGTTGCCGGTGGAAATACCCGCAGGCGAGAAAAGGTATCACTAAGCACCCGTTTGTTAAACTCTCAAGCATGGCCCAGATCGCATACCTTGAATGCTCCAAATGCGGAGAACATATCAGCGGCGCGCAGCCGCAAACCATTTGTCCCAAAGATGGCGGCTCGCTTTATGTGCGCTTTGATCTCGCCTCACTGAAAGGCAAGTTCACGCCGGATTCTCTTCGCGGACGTCCCGCCACCATGTGGCGCTACCGTGAAGTTCTTCCCGGCGATGTGCCTGTTACTCTGGGCGAAGGCTTCACGCCCATGCTGCCCAGCCGCGAGAACCCCAACGTCTATATAAAGGATGAGGGCCTCAACCCAACCGGATCATTCAAGGCCCGTGGTCTCTGCGCTGCCGTGACCATGGCACGGCAATACGGACTAAAGAAACTGGCGGTGCCGTCTGCTGGCAATGCCGCCAGCGCTCTTGCCGCATATTGCGCTGCCGCGGGGATTGAAGCCCATATCTTCATGCCCAAGGATGTGCCTCTGGCGAACCTCGTCGAATGCAAGTCTTATGGCGCGCACGTCACGTTGGTGGACGGTTTGATCTCTGACTGCGCACGCATGGTGAATGAGCGCAAACAGGCTGAAGGCTGGTTTGATATCTCGACCCTCAAAGAACCGTTCCGCGTTGAGGGCAAAAAGACCATGGGCTATGAAGTGGCAGAACAACTCAACTGGGAACTGCCCGACGCCATCTTTTATCCGACCGGCGGCGGCGTGGGACTGATTGGCATGTGGAAGGCCTTCGACGAGATGGAGCAACTCGGCTGGCTCAAGAAGACAGGCAGCTACAAACGCCCAAAGATGATCGTTGTGCAGGCCGCCGGCTGCGCTCCGGTAGTAAAAGCCTGGAATGAACATAAGCCCGTAGCTGAGGTGTGGCAGGGAGCGCAAACATCTGCTGCCGGGTTGCGCGTGCCTAAGCCTTACGCTGATTACATTATTCTCGACATCCTGAAGCAGAGCGGCGGGACAGCGGTGTCAGTATCGGACGAGGAGATTCTGGCGGGAGTACAAGAATGGGCCGGCAAAGAAGGGCTGTTTGCTTCGCCTGAAGGGGCCGCCTGCCTGCCTGCGTATCAGCGATTGCTGCGTGAAGGTTATCTGAAGCCAACGGACAAAGTCGTGCTCTTCAATACCGGTTCCGGGCTGAAATATATTGATGTTATCGCGCAGGCATTGAAGATCTCTACCGGATAGCGGCACCCGTGCTGCGGCATAGAGGTCAAACATGGAATCGTCGCAAAAGTCCCGAAACCTCAGCAAAGTAGATGAGCACCGAAGATGGCATCTCGATCTTACTTCTCAGGACGTGGTCGCGCAGCTCCGGTCCGCACAAGTAGCATAAACCGCAAAAGCGTCACAGCGATTTTTGTGGCGCTTGCCTTTGCCTTAAATAACCCGTCCAGGGATTCATCAACTGCTATCAAGCCTATTTAGCGATCAAGTCCACTTCTGCTCGTTGCAGGTCCAATGCCACCCGCTCTCCGTTGATAAGAATAATGCTGCGGTTGATCAGTTCCTGGCCGGTGCAATCATATTTCTCATAGCAAGTCAGCGCGGAGAAGGGAACCACGAACTCTACCGACAAACTGCTAGGTTGCGCGGATTGGTGCACCGTGGTGGTGAAATCAACGCCATCAAACTGCGGGTTGTCATGGAAATATTTTGTCACTGGCCGCAGGACGTGCGAGATGTGGCTATCAAAAGCCATTGCGGCAATGCGGTATTGCGACGAACCTGCCGGCTGCTCCAGATCAGTATTCATGCTCAGCTGAAGATAGGCTCCATTATGGAAGGCAATAAAGGATGGCGGCGCGTAGTCCACAAAGCGCGCTTGTTGTTTCATCTCAGGGACAAGGCGTTGCAGCGTTGAATCATACGTTAGTCGCAGTTTGTCCAGCCTTGCCGGAGAAGTATCTTGCGGTGCGTTTCTGCGCTCACGGACGGTGCGGGCCAGTTCCGACTCCGAGACAAGGTTTGTGCTGACCAGCGTTCCGGGTTCGACTGGCTCAATTGTGGTTGATGAAGTCTTGGTTGCATCGCCATGGCCATGCCGCGCCAGGTAACTGTCTTTTACGTCGTTGGGCGCATCATCTCCGGTGAGCCACAGCGTGAACGGCTCGCCATTCAGATAGACTTCGCTCTCCAGCAGGGCGCTTTGCTGTGATTCCGTGTCTTTCGCGCGAACCAGCTTATATGCAACCGCCCGCGGAAACAGGATCATCAGGTTTTCCGCGCCCTCTGTGTTGACTTTGAGCACTTTATTGCGGACGTGGTGTGAAACTTCAAAAGCGTAAGCTTCGAAAGGCACGCTGCGGTCTGTGTGGGTTACAGCGGCTTTGAGCAGCGGCAACACCACGTCTTCGTAGGTTTTGCGCGCGCGCTGGTTGCCGTTTAGTTGACTGGACGAATAAGAAATGTAGTAGTTGCCGGAAATTGCTAGAACGGTCTGGCCATTGAATTGATCGAAGCGGATTGATCCTTGAGGTAATTGTTTTTGCCGCGCTTCGTCAATGTCCAGCATCTGGCTGAAGTAAAACGGATACGGGAAATGGATCGTTGTCGCTTCTCTTGAGATCTGCTGCAGCTGTGCAAAATATTGCTTTTGCAAGCGCTTGGAAACCGGATCGTTCACCTTACCCAATGACAACACCTGTGCGGAAGAAATTCCGCCAAGGGCGAGCGCGACGATAAGCACACGAATAAAATATCTATTTCCCATATTTCACTCCGGGGGTCTGGTACGGGGGATCGGCAATAGTGCGAATGTAAGAAAGCATGGCTTTGATTTCAGCCGGTTTCAACGTTGCGCCATAAGCTGGCATCTGTGGCGATTTGTTCAGCGCAGGTCCGCCATGAGCGATCATATTTGTAAGATCGGCATCGGATATCCTGTTCAGCGTTGCGCCGTCAGTGAACTGGTGCGGCGCGGGTGAAAGATTATCAAGATTTGACACGCGCTCCGGCGTCGATTCCGGATCATGGCAGCGGATACAATACTTGTCATTCAACATCCTGCCAACTGTCTGTTCATAACCCAGAGCAATCTCACGCAGGCTCATGCTGGCCGCGCCTCCACCGGATTTCGGCGTTTCCGCGGTTACCTGATAGTCACCCGGATTGTATCCCAGTTGCGCCTCAACAGTGACCTGGCCACTGGAATCAGTCAACGCCTGCGCTGGCGTGAACTGGACTCCATCGCCGTGGAACGTGACTAGCGCTCCGGTCACGGGATTGCCGTCTGCGCCATTGACTTGAAGAACCAGTGGCTGTGGCAACGGTGAGCCGACCTGGGCCAGTTGCTTGCCGCCGCTGACTTCAGTGATCTGAGTTCCATAAGCTGCGGGCTTGGGGGTTTGCGGTGAGGAATGCCGGCAGCCGGCCAGCAGCAGTGCAGCAGCAAAGATCAAGAGGCCAAGGCGCTTCATTTGCCACCTCCTTGTTTTGCTTTCAAAGTCATCAGGAAGGCGGTCAGATCGCGGGCCTCCTCATCCTTCAAACCAAAATTCGGCATCAGCGTTCCTGCGCGGAGTGCGTTGGGATCTTTCAACCACTTGTACGTCCATACCGGCGTTAATCGCGTGCCAACGCTGGTGAGCGCTGGTCCCACATAACCTTTGTCATTCTTGTAGTCGGCAATGTGGCAGGACTGGCAGCCATATTTGGAATAGAAGAGCTGCTTGCCCCGCGCGGCTGAGTCTGCATTGAGTGAATGAGTGTCCAGCGTTTGCGAATCAAAGCCGGGCCCCTGATAGGCCACGCTGATATAGTCGGCGAGCGTCTTGATTTCTCGTGGGTTCAGGTTGAACTTGGGCATGCGGCGGATCAGCGCCGGTCGCAGTGTGTTGGGGTTCTTGAGAAATTCTTCCAGCCATGCGCGCTGTACAGCGCTGCCTTCCCATGTCAGGTCCGGCGCCATGTCACCGCCGTTGCCATTAATGGCGTGGCAGCTCAGGCAGCGGAGATCGTCCATGAGCTTGCCGGCATCGCCGCCGGGATGATAGTTCGAGGGGCGTGCGCCGCTGATGATCAACTCCTTAGGATAAGTCGCAGCGCGGTCAGTCTGAGCGAGAAGGGCCGTAGCCAGCGCGTCAGTTTGCGAATCAGTCAGCGTAAACTTCGGCATCTTCAGGCCAGGACCAAAAGAGCGCGGATCATGGATCTTGGCCGCGATGTAATCCGGCAGGTTGTGCTTCATGCCCGGAGCAAACACCACTTGTGCCAGCGCCCGGCTGCCGACTCGTGTAAGGTCAGGAGCAAAATTCTGCGGCGGATTCACGCCGTTGATCTGGTGGCATGCCGCACAGCCCGCTTCGGTAACCAGCTTTTTACCGTGGGCGACGCTGTCCGCGGTGGAAGGCGAGAGATGGACATTGGCCAGCAAGTCGTTATCTTTTTTCGCCAGCAGGAAAGTGGAAAGCAAAGCGACCTGTTTGTCATCCATCCGGTAGTGCGGCATGCGGGTGTCAGGATGATAGGCGGCAGGATTGTTGAGCCAGCGGCGCAGCCAATCCGGATTTACTTTGTTGCCTACCCGCGTCAGCTCCGGACCAAAATTGCCGCCGACAAGATTACCGGCTTCATTCTGCACCGCGTGGCAGGAAGAGCAGAACGATGCGCCATACAGCGTGGTTGCTTCTGTCGCGGCATCGGCGCCGCTCGGGGACGCGGCGGCCACGGGCTTGATCTTAACTTTTGAGGCCGCGGACGGAGTGCTTTGGGCCATCAGGAAAGCCGAGATGTCTGCCGCATCCTGATCATTGAGCAGGAAGTTGGGCATACTGGCCGACGCCGCGTACGCCTGAGGGTTCTTGATCCAGGCATAGATCCATTCGCGGCTGGTCTTTTCCGCGATGTGCGTCAGCGGCGGCGGATTATCGCCCGGGGTGAGCTGATTGCCATCCGGCTGTGAGACATTGTGGCAATGCACGCAGCCCATGCTCGAAAGCAGGTTGCGGCCTTCGCTGAGCTTTGGCGCGCCTTCGAGAGGACCAAGATGACACTGGCCGCATCCTGACTCCAAATACTTTGCCGGGAGCAACGGCTGTTCCCAGGCTTCGGTAGTGTAGTGGGCCTCTTCCACTGACGTTGCCGGGCCTTGCCCACGATGGCACGTGACGCAGCCAAACTGGTCAATCTCATGAGGAATCGGCGGATGTTTGCGAAATGGCTGTGCAGTCGCGCCGACGAGCGCTCCATTCATGTTGACGTGGCAGCTTTCGCAACGATCGACGACACCCAACTTGGCAATCCATGTCTGGCGAATGCCACCATGAAAGCTACGCACCAGAGTACCGCTCTGGCGCTCAGCAGCGATCTTTAAATATGACTTTTGATAATGACGCCAGTCACTGAAATAGTTCTTGGCCGGTGCAATGGCCAATGAGACCAGCAGCACCAAACTTACGCCGCCAAAATAAGCCAGCTCTCGCAGTGTGGGGCGGCTGCGCAGCGGGCCGGGTTTGTTGTTATCGTCCACTTAGGCTCTCCATCCTTGTATTAGCTTTGCCACGGCAATACCCAACTCCATCCTGGGCCGCGGAAGAACGTGCCCACTACCGTAAGAATCGTCAGTTCAACCAGAAACCAGGACATGATCCAGAAAGAAAGCGGCTTCGAAGCCAGCCAGCGATGAAATAATTTGGGCGACTCCGGCGAAAAACGTGCCGACCACAACATCAGGCCGCCGATGAGGATTGTCGGCACCAGGGCTACGATCACGTCGAACACCAGAAGAAATATGCAGAACAAGACAAGCGCGACGCCGACGATCATCAGTCGCCGCTTGCGGTCCCTTGCCCAGAGGCTTTCACCTTCAATGTTGATGTTGAAATAAGGAATCACAATAAGCGCGCCCACCACCAACCCAGGGACGAGCACACCGGCGACCATCGGCGGAAAATAGTGCAGAAGTTCCTGCAGTCCCAGAAAGTACCAGGGCGCTTTGGCTGGATTGGGCGTGTGCATGGGATCAGCAATGCCTTCCAGCGGCGCATTGGCCAGCAATGAAATCCATACCAGCAGCACGAACGCGACTTCCAGGGCAATAATGAATCGTGCCAGCGCCGTTGGGTACGTCATGACGCGGCCGTCGTCCTGCGCTTTTACGTACGGAGAAGAGCGGCGCAGGATGAAAGCGATACGGCGCGGGTTCTTGCGCACGTCAGACTGCACTTCAGCTTGCATCTTCAGCTCAGGTTTCATCTTGGGTCCGTCGGTCATAGTTGTTTCTTCTCCGGAACATACAGGCCGCCGTCTTTACGGATTCGCCAGAAGTGCACACCGACGAGCAGAATTGCGGCCAGCGGCAGGATCACGCAGTGCAGCACGTAAAAGCGGAGCAGGGCATTGGCGTTCACTTCATTTCCGCCCAGCATCAGGAAGCGAATCTGTTTTCCCATGAGCGGCACAGCTTTAGCGATGTTGGAGCCGACGGTGACAGCCCAGAACGCCAACTGGTCCCAAGGCAAAAGGTAGCCGGTATAACTGAGCAGCAGAGTGATGAGCAGAAGGAATACTCCGATCACCCAGTTGAATTGTCGCGGCGGCCGATATGCCCCGCGATAAAAAACCTTGAACATGTGCGCAAATACCAGGAACACCATTGCATGGGCCGACCAGCGATGCAGGTTACGCAGAAACACGCCGGAAGCGACCACAAATTGCAGGTCCTTCATGTCCGCATAAGCCTGCGGCACCGATGGGTGGTAATAAAACATGAGCAAAATGCCGGTGGCGATCAGGATGAAGAACGTGCTCAAGGTGAGCGCACCGAGATACCACGTGGGACTGAACTCAAGAGCCCGCGAACGGACTTTGACAGAAAAAAGATGAAGAAAGATATTCTGCTGAACGGCCTGGGAGCGATGCAGATTGCTGGAGCCGCTGCCGCTGCGGAATATCGTGCGCCAGACTTCCGTGTTCCTGATCCGCTCGAACTCTGATTTGATAGTGGTGGCCATGCTTATACCTTCACGTATTCCGGTTCTTTCAACGTGGTTGAACGATCGACCATCAGGTTGCCGTCTTCGGCCAGCCAGGTCTTCAGCCAGGGAAGGGGTTCCGGCGCCGGCCCCGCCACCTTTACGCCATCGCGATTAAAGCGGCTGCCGTGGCATGGGCATGCGATCAAGTCCAACTCAGGTTTCCACGCAGTAAGGCAGCCCAGATGAGTGCAGATGGCGCTCAAAGCGTAGAATCCTTTATTTCCGTTGATGATATAAATTGCGCTCTTGGGGTCCAGCGTAACCGAGCCTTGAGGGAACTCGTCCGGCTTTCCCGCCTTGACGATCGGAGGAGCTTCAAACAGCACGTTGGGAGAGAAGAATTCGTAGGAAAATAAGCCAGCGCCGGCTGCGGCCACGGCCAGCGATCCCATACCGACTTTGGCAAAGAATTCCCTGCGGCCGCAGTCTTTGCATTTTTCGTCCTTGGCGGTCGCGCCGACAGGCGTTTCCTGGACCTGTGTTTTCACGTCGCTCATTTGCTGCTCCTCAAATCGAATGACTGGATGGGGATCAGTCCGGTGTTTTCGGACGACCTGAAATGGAACGCCTCCATCGTGATTTCTTTTACAGGACAACGCATGGCGCACAGCCCGCAACGGATGCAGCGCGTCTCGTCCTTCACCATCACCGCACCGGTCAGCGTGCCCATTGCCAGTTCCTGCGGCCTTAGTCCGCGCAACTCGACCTCGTATGCACTCTCGTTCTGTTCCAGGTGCGCAAGCACTGGCTCCGGAAACTCAAAGTTCTCCAGCGGAACAAGCTCTAGGCACTGCTCAGGGCAAACGTCCACACAGCCGCCGCAAAGCACGCACTCGCTGCCATCGACCTCGGTGCCTTCGAACACGGTATTGATCCAGCAGTGCAGGCAGCGTTGGGCCTCTTCAATGGCTGTCTGTTCGTCGAAGCCTATTTCCACTTCAGTCACGCCGGTGCGCCGTTCCAGCGGCAGCATGGGAACAGACTTACGCGCGATCTCCATGTAGTTGGTGATCATTTGATGCATGTCAAAGACTTCAACTTCAAGAATGGGATCGGCATGTTTCTGTCCACGCAGAAATTCGTCAATACCCACGGCAGCACGCTTGCCGTCCGCCACGCTATCAATGATCAGGCGCGGGCCAAAAACGCAATCGCCTCCGGCAAAGATGCCGGGGACTGACGTCATAAGGTTGCTGCGATCCACGGAAATCAGTCCGCGGGACGACACTTCAATGTTGCTATCCTTGCCGAGAAAATCCAGGTTGGGAGTCTGGCCGATGGCCATGATCACCGTGTCACATTCCACAAGTGATTCGCTTCCGGCCGCAAACTGAGGACTGAATCTTCCGTTCTCGTCAAACACGCGGCTGGTGCGGAGGGTTTCAAGCGCCGTGACGCGGCCATTTTTGCCGATCACCTTGTTCGGCCCGAACCCGGCATGGATGATCACGCCTTCGGTTTCAGCTTCTTCCACTTCTTCCAGCGCTGCGGGGATTTCGTCGCGGCGTTCGATGCAGACAATGTGCACCTCGCTGGCGCCCATGCGCAGCGCGGAAAGGGAAATATCTACCATTTCGTGCGAGGCAACGGCGCTGATGTTTTTGGACCATTCTTCAGTCGGGATTTCATGCTGCCGCACGACTTCGCGGGCCGCGGAGCGTGCTACGTCCATGGCGACATTGCCGCCGCCGATCACAACTACTTTTTTGCCGATGGTGAACTTGTATCCCAGATTCACGTTCAGAAGAAAATCAATGCCTTTATAGACGCCATCCAGATCGACTCCGGGAATGGAAAGATCGCGGCTACGATGCGCGCCCACAGCGATCAGCACGGCATCAAAGCCCTGCGCGCGGAGGTCTTCCACAGAAAAATCCTTGCCGGCGCGCTGGTTCAATTTAAGCGTGACATCGCCGGTTTCCAGAATCTCTCTGACCTGCGCTTCCACGACATCGCGCGGAAGGCGATATTCAGGAATTCCCAGATAGAGCATGCCTCCTGGGACGGCTGCGGCCTCAAAGATAGTGACGGGATATCCCATCAAAGCAAGATCATGCGCCGCAGAGAGGCCGACCGGGCCCGCGCCAATGATGGCAATCTTGAATGGCAGAGCCGGCTGTTTTTCAACCGGTGAAGGCTTGAAGTGTTTAGATTCGGGGCCGTGACGCTCAGTAAGAAAACGCTTGAGGGCGCGGATCTGAATGGGTTTGTCGATTTCACCGCGGCGGCAGGCGCTCTCGCAAGGATGAGCGCAGACGCGTCCGCATATGCTGGCCAGGGGATTGGGATCGCGCGCGAAGCGGTAGGCCTCTTCAAACCTGCCTTCCGCAATCAGAGCCACATATCGCCCTGCGTTGGTGTGAGCAGGGCAAGCCATCATGCATGGGAAGTTAGTGTTCAGCCAGTCCCGATCCACAGTTTTGTTTTCAAAACGCTTCTGCATGACGTCTCTTTCCCCCCTGGGTATTGGCGGGACAGCCGGGGCTGTCCCGCTTACGTCTCTTACTGCAGTGTGAAGTCGGCTGAAGTATCGCCGGTTACGGTTATTTTCTTGGACTGAAGTTTTTTGCCTTCATGCCATGCGTTGACAGTGTACTGACCGTCAGGAACGTTGGCTATGGTATAAGCGCCATTTGCATCGGTCTCGGCAAAGTAGGGAGTTGGGGAGACGATAATGTAGCCGGCCATTTCAGGGTGAACATTGCAAAGCAACGTTACCACGCCGGGATCGTTGAACTTAAATGCCTTCTTTTGTCCCTGCGGCCATGTTCCCATGTTGTGGGTCTTCTTCTTGTCGCCGGAAATCGACGGCCAGAAAACATTGTGCTGAACCTTGTCACTGTTCAGGAATTCCACGGTGGTTCCCAACTGAATCACCATCACATGGGGCTGGAAGCTTAGGCCCTTTTGGTCCATGGTGACTGGCTTGTCTGTGGTGACTGGCACCGGAGCAGTCGATTCCAAATAAACCACCGATTTTCCAGGGGCGACCTTGCCTTTGAGGCTACCGGCAAAGGACATCTGTGCGGCTAGCAGGGCGAGAACTGAGACTAACACTAAGTATTTTGTTTTCATAATTGCATCCTCTCCAAAGGTATTTAGTACACCCATTCCAGCGCCACCACGGCCGCGTTCGTACGGAACGGCTCAATTGACGTTGGCAACCCGGTAATGGGGTTAGTGATAATGGTTACACTCTGTTGCGGGCGGAACTGATATTCAAATGAAGCTTTGATGTTGGCGTGAATCAGGAACTGTATTCCCGGCGTGATGCGATTGCGTGTGGTGTGGAAAGTAAGCGGCGCGGCGCCGGCTAGACTGTTGAGTTGGTCTTCTCCGGAGTTGACGGCGTCCCATCGCATGATGGCCATCAGCCAGGGATGAATCAGGTAATCAGCCTGTACAAAGCCACCAGTAAAACTTGCCGGACGTCCGTGAACGAACCCAGTTACGGTCGGTGTAGCGGGATCAAGTGGCAATGGAACCAGAGTGCCCGTGGCATCGATGGGTAGCTGATTCACGTCATGTCCGTACATGAAGAGCCCGTAAACGTTGAGTGCGCGATAGTTAAAGCTGAAATCGCCGCCTGCGCGGTAAAACGGTTCTCTGGCAGTCAAGACCGCAGGATCACCGAGCAAGGTTTCCCCGCTGAAGCGCTGCACCGAGCGGCCGTAAAAGTAATAGCTACCCAGGTTTATGTATGTGTGGTCGCGCGGGCCTGATGATCCTGCTGCTTGTATGGCATTGCGGCTGGCCGGATCGTGCTCCAGATTGAAGCGATAGGAAACGCGAGCGTAAATATCTTTGAAGTTGGAATCAGACGCGAATCCGGCAGGCGACGGTACAAAGTCACTGTTGTTGGACGCCTGGTTGAGGCCGCTGGTGTTCTGATCGATAAAAGCGATGGAGTAGTGGTAGCCGCCGTATTGGTGGCCTCCACTGAACTCGATTCCATTCATCGCATCAGCCATCGTTAGCTGGTTATTGACGTTTTTCTGCGCGAATGCCGGGTTTTGGTTGCCGATGTTGGCCTGATCAAAGATGTCATAACCGCTGATATTGATGTTGCGAGCCTGGCTGAAAGGAAGATCGAGTTCGAATCGTCCCACACGCAAGCTGAGCGAGTCCTTTTTCATCTTAAGCAGGCGGCCGATGTTCACGAATTTCAGGTAGCCATCGCCCAGTCCGCCGGCTGTATTGTCGCCACCGACGTTCATGTCAGAATCCACCCAGAACGCGATATCGCTGCCAAAGTTACCGGCGGTAAAAATGCTGAACAGTCCGGAACTGAAATCCGTCTTCGGAATAAATGGTGCAACCGTGCCGGGAGGAACAAGCGCGTCAAACTTTCCACGATTGCCGCTGGTCTTCTGGAAGAATGTGTTCATCCGCAGCCCTATCGGAGGCAAGCCAGGGATCGTGCCCGGCCAAATTGCTTTGGGAAAAAGCTCTTTTTGGGCCGGCGCGCCCAGCAGGACCGGAGGAACCTTTAAAAAGCCTTCATCATCGGTCGGGAACTTAAAACCGGCGTCTTTGAATGCCTTGCCGAAGTCATTCAGTTTAGGAAAATCAGAATGGCATGTCGCGCATGAAGTCTGGTATTGGCGAGCAAAAGCGGGGATCGCATGGCTCACGGCCGGAAACGCGAGAAAAAACAGCAAGCAGATGCACCCTAACCGATATCGAGTACTGATGGATTTCGTCCTCATGGAAGCTCCTTGCTCAATTTAAGTACCATCAAAACCGGAATTAACATCTCCGCCGATCACATCCGCGCTGTGATACCTGCGACCGTGACGCAATATTACGTAAAAGCGGGAATCGCGCGTGTGATGTAGATCACGCTTGCAGTTGAGGACCCCGGCACCTTCGCGTTAAGGGTCGAAGAGGGCTGGAATGCAGAAAATAATGAGGCTTTCCGAATTCGCTGTCTTTCATACAGGCAGGAAGGTTCCCGGCTCTGGCCCGATTTATGGGTGTTTGTACGGACGGGTTCAATGAGGCTTGGCGGTTATGGAAGCGGAGTCTATTTCTTTTTGGCGCCGGTGGAGCCCCCTTCATTCAGCAAGCCGTTGATCAGGGTGCGCAAGGAGTTCTCGTCTTCCAAAGCCGGATCGCCGCCACGCCCGCCGCTGGTGGCGCGAATCATCCCAGCGCGATCAATGACCACAACCTGCGGGATGTTCAGAACTTCGTTTCCGTTGCGGCCCAGATAATTGTCCACGTCATTCTTCGACGCATATCCCAGAGGATAAGTAAGCTTCAGGGAATTCACTACCACCGGCAGAAGCTGCTCGCCAGTCTCCGCTGTATTCGGCGGATCAAAGACGATGCCCACCGGCTGGAAGCCCCTCGGCCCCAGTTCAGCGTTCAGCTTGTTTAGCGTCGCGGCAACGCGCATGCAGTGCTGGGATTTGACGAAAAGAAATTCCATGACCACCACTTTGCCTTTGAAACTGGAAAGCTGCGTGGTCCTGCCCGAGGAATCAGCAATGGCGAACTCAGGTGATTTGCGAAGTACAGTCACCGTCGGCAGGGCAAAGACGGATGTGACAAAGGCCATTATCAAAAATATGGACGTAATCTTCTGCCTGCGCATAAACGTGCCTCCCAATATTCTCAATTCTCGTGCGGGCTGATTTCGTTGGCGTCCTTCAGCATCAACTTCCTTCGATGTATCAAACGACTTGTTTCCATTTATCCGCGATGCGCTGCATTTCAGCCGCGCCCGCGGCAGCGGCTTCTTCCGCGCTATGCTCGCCTTTCAAGACCTTCGCCACCATTCTAGGGACCACCGAACCGTTAAAAATCTCCATGTAGGCCGGCGTCGCAAATCCGGGCACGCCAAGGTTCGGTGTCCAGTGCAGCGCATCTTTGAGGGCCATGTACTTGTCAGGGGGATCAGCCTGGGGATCTTTCTGCAGGCGAACGACTAAATCCGGGAGCGTTTTTGGATAAATGGGAAAATTGCAGCCCAGGCTTTTCTCATAGCCGGCGCGTGAAGTGTCCACCATGTCGGCCAGGAATTTACTGGCTCCAGCCTGGTCCTGCGTAAAGTTCCACACCGCCGAGCAATTGGTGGCATGAGGCAACCCGGTGACTCCCATTCCGCCCGCGCCCATCAGGGGCGGCTGAAGCGAAATCTTCCTGGCCAGGTCCGGGCCCTGTTTCTCGGCCGCGCGCAGCAGGCTGATGGCATTGATGGCGGCGGAAGTCTTGTGTCCCAGCATGGCGCGCACACTGCCGCCGCTCCCCCAGGTGAGCTGCTCCGGCGTGCCCGATTCCTTATAGAGAAGCTGAATGTACTTGAGGGTCTGCACCGCATAAGCATTTTTGTTAAAGATTACGTTTCCAGACGCATCCAAAATCCACGCGCGGTGGGAGTAAAGGATGGTATGCAGCGTTACATTACCCTCCAGGGTTGGGCTGAACGCGAGGCCGCAGGGGATGCCCAGCTTGTCGCGCAGCTGCTTGCTGCCGTTAAACAGGCCGACATAATGGCTCGGCCCAAGGGGCATACCAACCTGAGCCCAATAGTCCTGAAAGAAATGTACCGGGGCGGGTATCCAAAAATCGGCGAAGGCGAAGTATTTCCTTGTTTTGGGATGTAGGGTGGACCGGAACGCGAGCTGCTGGATGGCCCCGTATTTGGAAGCGAGCATCTGGTAGATGCCACCATGATCGATCACGTGCTGGTGGTATTCGGCTGGGGGCCAGGGAAAGATAAATATGTCATGCCCTTTTCCGGCTTTGACCTCGGCGAATGCGCGGTCGCGAATCTCCTCCACCGGAATGAGGTCAACAGTTACTTTGGTGTTGTTCTGTTTGCCCCAGTCCGAGGCCATCACGTTTACAAACCATTCGTCAAACTCGGGGAGAAAGTGCGCCCACTTGGCGATCTTCAAAGTCTTCTGGCTGGCCAAAGCGTGGGGTGAAAAAAGGAAGAATGGGCCGAAAGCGCCGGCGGCCGCTAATTTGAGGAAATTGCGACGAGAGGTTTTGCTGCCCGCAGGCCTGGTCATCTGGGTACCCTGTTTGGCCATGACATTATATTCAACGCATTAGAAAAACCACCCCCGGCTGGGCTTGCCAGCCAGGGGTAAAGTGCGGGGAGTACAACTTTTCTGGTTACTGCCCCGGAGCAGACTCAAAACAGAACTTCCCGCCCTTCTGCAGGCAGCTGAATTGATTGAGCACGAACGTATCGATCGCGTTGCCGTTCCTATTGCGAACCACGTCCAGGAACGCATCGGTGGTTATGCCTCCGTTGCGTGGGTCAGGAAGCGCCGGACAAACCAGCCAGGCCGCACCGCCATCGGTGCCTCCCGGATCTTCCTGGCCTTCCGCTCCGCAGTTATTGGCCTCAAGCTCGTCGTTGAGTTCGTGAGCGGTCAATATGACCGGGAATCCATCCGGGCTAAAGCCGTTGGCACTACCGATCGCATGGAATATGGGGCCACAGACCGGATCAGTGGTGTTCGGCGGCTGCAGGAACCAGAAATAGGTGAGGACCCACATGCCAAGCAGGTCGTCGCAGAAATAGCCGAACGGGCTATCGTGGACGCCGTTCGGGCACACGGTGGGATCGGTACTGATGCAGTTGTTATCGCTGCCGTCCATAGCGTTGCGATTGGTGGCAAATCTCCAATCCTGGCGGAGATTCGGAGTGGCAACATTCGAGAGCGTGTGGCCGTTGACGAAGGTGTCGTTCACCGGAAAGCAGGGGTTTGGAACGGTGCGTCCCTGGTTGGCGTTCATACCCACAGAGCAGGGGCCGGCGGCAAATTGACCATTAGGCAGAAACTGGTTCTGCGCCGCATAAGCCTCAAAATTGCTGACCAGATATTGCGTGCTGATGCCCCGCGGGTTGAGACCTGTGGTATTCCCACCTGCGTCGGTACCCGGAGTGAGGGAAATGGTTTCGCCGGCATTCTGCTGGACCCCATCAAGCCCACCGTTGATGGCGCCTACCGTGCGCGAGTAGCTTTGTTGGACAGCGCCCGGTGATCCAATAAAGGCGTTCTGGTTGTGTATAAACGCGAGGATGGAGATGAACTCAACGGTCTCCGGTATGCCGGGCTGGCCGGCGCAGGGAGGCGTAGCAAAAGCGCCACCTTGATCCGCACAGCTAAAGGGGCTGTTGCCATCGTCAGAGTTACCTCCAGTGGTGGCCAGGATGCGGAAATTCCTGCGAGTGGGGTCTTTCGCGGCACAATTGGTGCTGTCTGCCACCCAGTTCACTTGGCTGCCGGTGGCCGGCGGCCCGGTTTGCCGGAAGGTCCCGAAGCGTCCGTCGGGTTCAGAATTCAGTTCGGCAGTGGCGCTTGCGTCAAGGCCATTGTCATTGTAGAACTGGTTGCTGAAATCGCAAGGCCCAGGGTTAAACCGGGGGAAACTCGAAATCGGCGCGCCAGTTTGTGCGGTCATGAGCCCCGCCACCGCGAAGACGAAAATGCAAAGAAACGTTGCTTTCAATAGGCTTTTCACAACTTTGTCCTCCCTGAGGCCGCGCGTTAGCGGCCCGGAATGAAGAATCTGTTTGACAACCACAGCCCTGTCTGTATCCAACATCAGTATCAGGACGCCTGTACCCGGCTTTGGTCAGGATGAATCATCCACGCCAGCGATTCTGCTATAAAGTTCGGATGCGCCATCCCCGGGCAAGCGGACCAGTACATCAGTGGTTCATTGCCGTAGCGAACGTTCCCAATGTGTTGGGTCTTGTCCTTGTCGATGGCTGGATCGGGATACGAGAACCCAATCGCCCTCCGCAGCTTTTCCATGTCGTCCGGCTTGCCCGTGAGAAAGGTCCAGCCCGGCCCAGCGCCATACATTGCGCGATGGTGTCTGAGCACCTCGACCGTGTCCTCCTCCGGTTTCAGGGTCAGCGAATACATGAAAAACTTGCGGCCCACCTGATTCCCCAGCAGCTTTTGCACCCTGGCCAGGTTGGCCATCACTAACGGGCAAACTTCGTCGCAGTTGGCGAAGAAGAAATTGAAGGAAACGGCCTTGTCCTTGACTAGATCGTCATAGAACAAGACCCGCTTACCCTCATGAGTGACGAGGGGAAGATTGGGCAGATTGAGTTGCTGGAGACGTCGGCGCGCGGATTCCTCGGTCACCGTGGGCCAGACTTTCGCGGTCTCCGCCGCTGCGCCTTTGGCAAGAGCCATGGCCGCCAGGGGCGCGGCTGCCGTCAAGCCCAGGAACTTTCTACGTGAAACATCAGGCATGATCGAATCTCCCTTCCGCGCCCCGCACACGGTTGGTGTGCGGGGACGCACTTTCTCTCGTCTTTGTTACGGCACCGCCACATTGTCGCCCTGTGGTACAACGTGCCAGAGCGCCATCATGGCGTGGTCTTCATGCACCACGTTATGGCAGTGGATCGGGTACTTGCCCAGCCAGTCGCGGAAGCGGAAGAACAGCTCCACGCGCTCGTTGGGATGCAACTGGGTAACGTCTTTGCGCCCGAGGTCCGTGGGCACGGTTGGCGCAACCCTGTTGCGGTTCATGATCTGGTGCTCCTCCAGGTGGATGTGGACGGGGTGCGTCCAATCGCCCGTAAGGTTGGTAAGTAGCCAGTGCTCCGCGCTGTTCTGCTGTACCGCGAAGCGGAATTGATTGCAGTCCATGAACTGCCCGTTGATCGACCATTGCCCGTTCAAGCGGTCAAACTTGAAGGTGCGGACAATGCGCGGCGTCGCCGTGGTGGACGGCAACTGGTAAAAGGATGGATTGGTCGCCGGATCCACACTGTTGTCGATGCATGCCGTGCCGCTCACATTGAACTTCAGGATCAGGTCGCCGGCGCCCGCTGGCTTAATGGCTCCCTGGTTTGCACTATTGAGAACCCCGCTGCACTCGGTTGTAGAGCTGTTCTGAGGAGCAAGCTGACTGTCGACGGCTGCGGGGCCCTGGCCGTTGAGCTGGTTCAGGCGGTTCTCAAGATATAGCGTCTTGCCGGCGAACTTGCTGAAGTCGATGATGACATCCACGCGTTCCGCCGGGCCGATGCGTACGCTCTGCACCTGGATGGGATTGGGAATCAGGTTGCCATCGGTGCCGATCAGGAAGTATGGATTGGTCGTGGGCGAGCCTGCTCCACCTACATTGCCGGTCAGGAAGAACTCGTAGAAGCGGGAGGGACCGGTGTCGAGCATGCGGAAACGATACCGGCGCGGCTCCACGTTGAGGAACGGCTGGATCACGCCGTTGACCAGGAACTTGTCGCCCAGGATGCCGTCCAGGTTGAATAGATCGAATACCAACTGGCCGGTGGTGGGGTCGAACACTTTGTCGTTGAACATCAGCGGAATATCGTGCTGTGGGAAGCTGGGCAGGCGGAATCCGGTTTGGTCGCTGCCGGTGTCAAACTGGTTGAACAGGCAATAGAAGCCGGCCAGACCCTTGTAGGTGTTCTGCGAGGTGAAGTCAATACGGTGATCGTGATACCACAGCGTGCTCAGCGATTCGCTGATGTCGCCGTTAGGCGCATGGTCGGAGTTGAAGCCGGCCAGCACGTTGGGATAGTACTGATCGCAGAAGTGTCCCGCGGGGTAGAAGTCGCACGGGTTGCCGTCACTCTCTGAAGGATTGTGCGCGTTGTGCAGATGGGTGGAAACCGAAGGCATTCCAAAGCCGGTGTTGTTGACCTGATTTATATTCGGCAGCGCATTCACGTTGCGGGTGAGCTGAGGCCTGCCATAAAAGGCCTGGTAGGTCGGCCCAGGGCTGCGCGGTCCGGTGCCATCGTCGAACCCCCAGAGGGTCTGTGCCGGCAGGTCCGGAGACATCCCCGAGGTGGTGAACTGCTTCTGGGTAAACTTGTAAAGGGTGGCAGGAACCACCGGGAACCTGGTGGAATCGATCTGTGGCGCCTGAAAGGGAGCGGCGCGAACTTCACCAGCGGCGGTGTTCGGATTTTCGGTCGGCGTGGGCGAAAGCGCTGAAACCGTCCGGGCCAGTGGAATGATCGGCAGCGGGGAGATGAATGCCCGAGTCGGCGGGCTTGCCGTCTGGTTGCCGGGCACGCAATTCTGGTTTGTCCCAGGGCTTGTATTGGTCCCGCCTGAACTGGGAGGGTTATTCGTCTGTGTTTGCCCGTACGCCCGGGCGCTCAAGCCGCTCTTGGCTACCAACATACCGCTTGCTGTCAACAGCCCCATCTTAAAGAGGTCGCGCCGGCTGGTGAGACCGGCGGCGATCAGTTCGCGCCGGTTCTTGGCGGCCTCACACATCTCTTTGTAGCGTCTCCTGGAAACTTTTTCGCCGAATACGTTGAAGTACATGACTTGCCTCCTCTGCGTTTAGCCGCCTTGACAACCATGTTTCAAAAATTTGCGGATACCGGTGCGAGGTTTATCTCCATCAAGCAGCATGCGGCCTTGCACCAGAGTCGACAGACTAGTCTCTCCTCGTTTCTCGCGAACACTGAAGCGTTAGCTGATTTATCTTTTTGTTAGCATTTTGTGCGGGTGCTCTCGAATCCGAACGAGAAATACGGATGATTTCGATTACCCTACCTGATTTCGAAAAGCTCGGATGTAGCAACGGGGCAGTTGCGTCCAGACTGAACGCTATGGATTGCTTCTGTGGCGGAAACGGTCGAAATGAAAGTTCATTCTCCGGAATCTGTCAGGGCGTGCTATTACCCTGCTTCCATGCGGTTTCCGCGGAGTTTCTCAATGAGCTTGTTAAGGCTGCTCTTTTCTGCCATTGCCGTTCGTGCGCTCTTGCCGTTGCCGGAAGCATCGCGGTGCTTCGCGGAAATGGCGTTCGAACGCGCGAGTAAAGCTTGAGGTATGTTCATAGCCAACGGTCCACGCAATCTCCTTGATGCTGAGATTGGTTTGTCCCAGCAGCTTGGCCGCGCGCTGCATTCTTTGATCAGCCAGCAGCCGTCCAAGTCCCAGGCCGGTGCATTCTTTGAACAGGTGTTGCAGGTGTGACTCGCTCAAATTGCATTCCAGAGCCAGGTCCTGAATCTTCTGCGGTGAATCGGACGCAATCATCTGCAGCACTTTGCGCAGCCGGCAATCCTCGACTACCGGGATCAGCGAGCCTGGCGCCAACCCATTGCATTTGGCAGCTCCACTGCACACGGCTGTTTTTATGAGTTCAGGATTGAACGAAGTAGTTCTTGCTCCGTTCTTCTTGGCAGAAGACTGATTCGTACCCATGGAAGCCCCTTCACCATCCAGACTTCGTCCTCAGCGTGCGACGAAATGGTTTGGTGTAAACCGGCGACGGTTTTTTGATGAATCAGTGTCTTAACAATCCGCCGGCAATCTGTTGCAGACTGCCTTCCCTTATTCCCTGGTGGAGAAGTGGTTTCTTTATCGAGCCGATTCTTATCCGTCGAGATCAGCTTCGATTTTGTAACGGGTTCAAAGTGGGCAAACCCTGTGCCCCAGCGCTTGTCGGTGATGACGTTCTTCGGACCCACATCGCTGCACGATGTTTAGGGATTTCACAAGAATAAGAAAGCCTAGTCAATCAGTATTGCTTAGCATTTGCGGCTATTCCTTAGCTTTGGACGCTGAAAGTAAGAATTTTCCAATATGAACTAGGGTGTTTGGAAGGGGAGGGCGGAATCCAAAGGAGAATCGTCATCCCTCTAAAGACGATTTCTTCTACGGAAATCCGCCGGAGGAACGCCAAACTTGTGTTGAAATCCACGATCAAAGCTGGATGAATGATGATAACCAACGCGGACGGCAATCTCCTTGATCGAGAGCTCGGTGTGCCGTAAGAGTTCCGCTGCTTTCTGCAGCCGTTGGTTCGCCAGAAAATGGTTCAGATCAACGCCCATCTGAAGTTTGAATAGGTGTCCCAACCGCGAACTGCTGAGGTTTACCAAGGTGGCAAGTTTCTGAACGCTTGTTGCTGGATCATCTTCCAGGGACTCCAACACTTTGCGAATTCGGTAATCGTCCGGCATCCGAGACTCCTCGAAGGTCGCAATGCCAAGTGCAAACCGGCCATGGGGGTAGCCGGAGCAAAATGCTAAGAGGAGCAAGCCGGAGGGGGAAAATACCTCATCACCAATTCGAGACATCGCACCGCGCATGCAATCTCTCACTCACTTGGCATCGGGTTTTAAAGCACCGTAATAATCCATACTGAATCCCCTGTCAATCGACTTTTTGTAAAGTTTTAATGCTTCAAATTGTGTTTCTGAATTCAATTTGGGGATAAATCGTTAAAAATCAGCAGCTCTCGACAAGACAAATAGCAGGTGGGCCACAACCGTGAATTCCAGGCAATTTTCGGCAGGCCGCCAGTCTGGACGGATGCCCGTTTCTATAGCGCAAAAGGCGGAATTCATTGTGGGTGTCCGCACAAGGGGACAGGTAAAGACTTCCGGCGGTTCGGGTTGCCGTCCTCAGGAGCCAACTCCAGATACAATTTAATAGTCCTAATCAGTTCACTCGGACCGCATGCAGGATTGGTATAAAGACGCAATCATTTACGAAGTTCATGTCAGGGCATTTTTCGACAGTGTTACCGACGGGATCGGTGACTTTGGCGGATTGACCCAGAAGTTGCCGTATCTGGAAGACCTTGGCGTCACCGCGGTCTGGCTTCTGCCGTTCTGTCCTTCACCCTTGAAAGACGACGGATATGACATTTCCGACTATACGGACGTGCACCGATCCTATGGCTCACTGAAAGATTTCCAACGCTTTATGCGAGAGGCAAAGCGCCGCGGCCTGAAGGTGATTACCGAACTGGTGCTAAACCATACCTCTGACCAGCATCTCTGGTTTCAGCGTTCGCGGCGGGCGCCGGCAGGCAGCCGCTGGCGGGATTTTTACGTTTGGAGCGATACGTCGGACAAGTATCGCGACGCGCGCATCATCTTTAAGGACTTTGAAAGCTCCAACTGGACCTGGGACCCAGTCGCCAAGGCGTATTACTGGCATCGATTTTATTCACACCAGCCAGATCTCAACTGGGAGAATCCAGAGGTCCGAAAAGCCATGTTTGCGGCAATGGATTTCTGGTTTGACCTGGGCGTGGACGGCCTGCGCCTTGACGCGGTGCCATACCTGTTTGAACGCGAGGGCACAAACTGTGAGAACCTGCCGGAAACCCACACCGCGTTAAAAGAGCTGCGCAAGCATGTGGACGAAAAATACCAAGGACGCATGCTGCTGGCGGAAGCGAATCAGTGGCCGGAAGATGCTGTCGCATATTTCGGGAGTGGCGACGAATGCCACATGGCATTTCATTTCCCCATTATGCCGCGCCTGTTCATGGGCTTGCGCATGGAAGACCGCCACCCTATCACGGAGATTCTGCGCATCACGCCGCCGATCCCGGAAAATTGCCAATGGGCCATGTTCCTGCGCAACCATGACGAACTTACGCTGGAGATGGTGACGGACGAAGAGCGCGATTACATGTACCGCACCTACGCGCAGGACCGTGGGATGCGGATCAACCTGGGCATCCGCCGGCGGCTTGCGCCACTGCTGGAAAACGATCGCCGTCGCATCGAACTGATGAACGCTCTGCTGCTCTCACTGCCCGGAACCCCGGTCCTTTATTATGGCGACGAAATCGGCATGGGCGACAATATCTATCTGGGTGATCGCAACGGCGTTCGCACGCCGATGCAATGGAGCCCGGACCGCAATGCCGGATTCTCCCGTGCCAATCCGCAGAAGCTTTACCTGCCGGTGAACATCGATCCGGAATATCACTACGAAGCGCTCAATGTTGAGACGCAGAATAACAACTCGCACTCTCTGCTGTGGTGGATGAAGCGGATGATCGCGCAACGCAAGCAACATCCAGCCTTCGGACGCGGGAAGATGGAAATCCTGTTCCCTCCCAACCGCAAAATATTGGCTTTTGTACGCGAGTTTGAGGACGAGAAGATTCTTGTGGTAGCCAATCTTTCGCGCTTTACGCAATGCGCGGAGCTGGACTTGTCCAGACATCGTGAAGCCGTGCCCGTGGAAGTTTTCGGCCGCAACCGTTTTCCCGCGATCACTGAACAGCCCTACCTGCTTTCCCTGGGACCGCATGCTTTCCAGTGGTTTCATCTGCAGCCAGTTGAACAGAGCCAGGAATCGTTTTCCGTCACGGCGCGAGCAGAAGACATACCGGTGCTGGCAATGGATGCACAGGAACTTTTCAGCGCGGCCACGCGCAATAATATCGCGAAACTGCTTCCGATGATCTTGCGCAGGCGATCATGGTTCATCAACAAACATCGTACGATCCGGCAAGTGCGGATCCATGACGTAATCACTTTGCCAGAGACGTTGGCGCATATCCTGCTGGTAAACGTTGAATATACTGATGGCGAACCAGAGATGTTCACCCTCCCACTTTCGCTGACGGCGGGGGAACAGGCCGAAACGATTTTGCGTGAAAAACTTTATACGGTCCTGGCAAAGGTAAAAGGCCTGCCTGATCCACAATCGATGCTCTATGGATCGGTCTTTGACCGGCAGTTCAATGACGCATTGTTAAAGGCCATGCTGCGGCGTCGCCGGATCAAGGGAGAAAAAGGAGACATCGTCGGCACGCATACGCGAGCTTTTCGTGAGGCTTGGGGCCGCGTTCGCTCCAATCTGGAGCCGCAGCCGCAAACGCTGGATGCGCACAAAATCCAGGTAACGTTGGGACAGGATTTTGTTTTTACCATATATCGCGAAGTGGAGCCGGGACCAAACCCGGACCGCGAAGTTGGCGAGTTCCTGACGAACCACACAAACTTTGCTCATATTGCCCGCACACTAGGCGCGATCGAATACCGCGTAAGGCAGGAAGATGAGAGCGAGGAAGTGACAACGCTCGGGACGCTCACAGCCTTCGTTCGCAATGCAGCAGATGGTTGGACATATACGCTGGACCATCTGGGACTTTTCTTTGAACGCGCGCTGGCCATCGGCGAAGACGATCCACGCCTGAAAGAATTGACCTCAGGCACCCCGTTCGCCTTGGCCTCTCAACCGGTCCCGCGCGTCATCACTGAATTGCTGGGAGGCCATGCTGAGACGGCGGTGCTGTTGGGGCGCTGCACCGCTGAACTGCACGCTGCGCTCAGCGGCCATCCGGAGATGCCGGAATTTGCGCCCGAGCCTTTCACGGAGTTCTATCGTCACAGTCTTTATCATGGGTTTCTGGCGCAGATGAATAAGTCCCTTGATGCGCTTCGCCAGCATGTGGAGCAGTTATCGGGTGCGGCCCATGAGGAAGCGCGGGCCGTGCTGGAGCAGCAGGATACCCTGGGGGAACGCTTCAACGCTCTTCGGGACATGCGCATCTCCGGAATGCGCATGCGCCATCATGGCGACTATCACCTGGCAAATGTCTTTTACAGCGGCAGTAATTTCATCATCAAGAATTTTGACGGAGACTATACAAGGCCCATGAGTGAGCGACGCCTCAAACGGTCGCCGATGAAAGATGTTGCCAGCATGGTCCGCTCACTTCACTATGTATCGCACGCCGTACTCTTCAATCATGTCCCGGGAATTGTTACTACGCAGGATGATTGGCGGCTGGAACGCTGGGCCAAGGCCTGGTATCAATGGGTAAGTGCGCTGTTCCTGCGGGGATACTTTGAAACCGCCAGGGCCGCTGACTGTTTGCCGCAAACCCAGCCGGAAATCAAGGTCCTGCTTGATGCCTTTACGCTGGAAAAGGGATTGATGGAAGTCGAGTATGAACTTCGGCACCGGCCGGATTGGGTGCGCATTCCTCTTCACGGGATTCTGGAACAACTGCAATGATATTTCCCCGATCAGCCGGCATACTGCTGCATCCCACGTCTTTGCCTGGCGCTTATGGGATAGGCGAATTGGGAGCGGAGGCGCTGCGTTTTTGTTCCTATCTGCACGATGCAGGCATAAAAATCTGGCAGGTGCTGCCGTTGAATCCAACCGGATACGGCGATTCACCTTATCAATCGCTGTCGGCGTTCGCGGGAAATCCGTTGCTGATCAGCCTGGAGACGCTGGTCGAAGAGGGATGGCTTGATAAGGAAGACTTGCGAGCATTGCCGGAGTTTCCCACAGATCGGGTGGATTTCAGCAAAGTGATTCCATGGAAATTCGGCTTGCTGCGAAAAGCTGCTTCAAGGTTTCTTGCCACCGCAACATCCGAAGTCAAAAGTGATTTTTGGAAATTCGTCCAGGAAAACCGGGTATGGCTGGACGACTATGCTCTTTTCATGGCTGCCAAAGACGCGCATCAGGGGAAGGTGTGGACAGACTGGGACGCGGACCTGGCTGCGCGCGATCACTCCGCCATCGCAAAATGGAGAGGAAAGCTCTCATCTGAAATCGCTTCTTACAAATTCTGGCAGTTCGAGTTTTTTCGCCAATGGAATGTGGTTCGAGAGAATTGTGCGCGCCAGGGGATTCGCATTATGGGGGATATTCCCATTTATGCCGCACAGGATAGCGCCGACGTCTGGGCCCATCCAGAGATGTTCTGGCTGGATGATAAGGGAAGTCCCCTCAAAGTTTCTGGCGTCCCTCCGGATTACTTCAGCGCCACCGGACAGCTCTGGGGAAATCCCCTCTATCGTTGGGATGTCATGAAGAATGACGGCTACCGCTGGTGGATTGAACGCGTGCGCGCCTCGGTCAGGATGTTTGACATGGTGCGGCTCGATCATTTCCGCGGCTTTGAAGCCTATTGGGAAATCCCCGCGGGCGAGCCAACTGCGATGCACGGCAAATGGTTCAAAGGTCCAGGCGCTGAACTCTTTAAAGTCCTTACGGACAAGCTTGGCCCATTGCCGATTGTCGCCGAGAACCTGGGCGTGATTACGCCGGAAGTGGAAGCCATCCGTAAAAACTTTGGCTATCCTGGGATGGCGATTCTGCAATTTGCTTTCAGCACTGATCCGCAGGCGCCCACTTTTCGTCCCCATAATTATGAGCAGCAACTTGTGGCTTACACCGGCGGGCATGACAATGACACCATGTTCGGATGGTGGCGTTCCGGCGTGGCCCAAAGCACGCGCACTCAAGCTGACGTAAGAAAAGAATATGCCGATGCACAGAATTACTTCGGCGCCAGCGCAGCCCAATTTGATGAAGAAGTAAACTGGATCTTTATTCGCGAAGTCATGAAGTCCGTGGCCAACACAGTCCTCTTTCCCATGCAGGATGTACTGGGGCTTGGCAGTGAAGCCCGGATGAACACCCCTGGCACTCTTGGCGGCAACTGGACGTGGAGATTATGTCCTGACAGCCTTCGCGAAGCGGACCAGTGCCGATTGAAGCTATTTACCGAAATTTACGATCGCTAGACGCCATCTGTTATTGTCTCCAGTCCCATTCGCGATATTCAAGTTTATGATTTTTCCCTTCAACGAGAATGGCTGCGGCGTAGCCGTCGGCAGCGGGAATGCTATACATGCTCCATCGCCCTGCCTCATCAGCAGAGGCCTCAACGCGCAGCAGGCTGGGCTCGACTCCCGATCCAAACGCCACCTCAAAACTGTCCAACGGCAGTGATAAACCTTGTCCCACCGCTTTGATATAGGCCTCCTTTCGTGTCCAGCAACTGAAAAATGCGGCGGCCCGTTCCGTCGTGGGCATCGCCCGTAACCTGGCTACTTCTCCGGGCGCAAAGAAGCGCTGCGCTATTTCACCATCACTGGCAAACTCAGGGTTGATAAATTCAATATCAACACCAATACAGACGTTGCTCACTACGCCAAGGAGGGCGCGGTCGCGGGAATGCGATAGGTTGAATTTCAATCCAGACTCGCTCAATCCTCCTGCAAGCTCCGGTTTTCCGTTTGAAGCGTAGGAAAACATGATTTGCTCCGGCGTCACATTCAGATACCCCGCGAGAATCGATCGCATAGCCGCGCGGGCTGCAATGAAGCGGATTCTGTCACGATCAAAATAGAAACGGTCGGCCCGCTGATTTTCATCCTGCGAGAGAAGATTGCGATATGGTTCGATCTGCTCTCTGGGCAAGGCAATTTCGAATTGCCAGATGTGAACCGTGCCTGTAGAAATCTTCTGCGGGCCAACCGAGATTAAAACCATGTTCAAATTTCCTGTGTTCGCGAAGTCGAAATGGCGGTCAAAACGTCCTTTTGGAATGAAGACTTGAAATTTGGTTGTGGGTCGCGAATGAAGAAATGATCTCCCTTGACCATTGTGAGTTTGCAATGTGCAGTGGTTTGTTCCTGCCAGGCGCGGCAGCTTTCCTTGGAAAAAGATGTGTCATCAAGGCCTCCATAGACGGTGATGGGGCAGGAGAGCCGTTCCTCGGTGCGGTATTCATAGGTTTCGACCATCTGAAAATCCGCTCGTAAAACGCCGTTAAATAGTTCCATGAGCTCAGCATTATCCAGAATCTCTGTAGGTGTGCCGTTCAGCCGTTTAAGTGCGGCAACAAATTCGTCATGAGAAAGATGGAACGTCTGCGGCTCGGTTCGGGGCCACTGGGGAGCGCGATTACCTGAGACAAACAGATGCCGGGGACCGTTGCAGCGCCTGCGAGCGAGTTCGCGAGCCACCTCAAAGGCAATGGTGGCCCCCATGCTGTGCCCGTATAAAGCATAGGGAACATTAATCTCATCGACAATTCGATCGACAATTGCTTTTGCTAAAGGAGCGACCTGAGTAAAAGCCGGCTCGTTCATACGTTTGCCGCGTCCCGGCAACTGCACCAGACACACGTCAACTCGTTCAGGAAACCAACGTTGCCAACTGCGGTAGACCTCTGCGCTTCCTCCAGCATAGGGAAAACAAAAAAGCCTCGGCAACGGTGTCCGGCTTCGCGACAGATGGTCAAACCATAGGAGATTGGAATTGACTACCGAGCTGCTTGTCCTCATGGCGTTTCTAATTCCTCAAATTAAAAAGTGCCCTACACATCGTCTGAGCGACACTGTACCAGAGTAGCAAGCAATATATCGCAAGCACGCCTGAGGATTGGCGCAGATGAAAACAGTAATCAGAGGCCCATGGCCTCGGCCACAGTCCATTTGGGAGTTCCTCCCGGCTGGCTGGTAACCAGTGCGCCGATACGATTAGCGAATGTGGCAATTCGCTCAGCGCTCCATCCAGCGCTAATTCCATGAATAAGAGCTGCGGAAAAAGCATCCCCGGCCCCAATAGTATCGGCGACTTTGACTGAAAACCCAGGCGCTTCCAAATATTGGTTGTCCATCAAGAGCGCGCAGCCTTTTGACCCCAGTGTGATGCATACAGCGTCAAGCTGAAAGGCGCTAAGGCAGCTGCGGCAGAACTGCTCAAGTGAGTCGCCCTGGAGCCCGCTAATCTCTTTGAGAGCGGAAACTTCCTGCTCATTCAACTTGAGGATGTGAGCGTGCCGGGCAAGTGTGCGGACGAGTTCAGGCGTGAAAGAACCGACCCGGAGATTTATGTCGTAAAAATAACTTGCGGCCGGGGCAGCCGCCATAAGTTGCAGTGTGAGGTCATGCGCGGGAGCGCTCATCTGTTGCAGAGTGCCAAAATAAATCCAGGCAGGCGTGGGATTGACCAATGCATTAAATTCAGCCGCGCTGAGAGCAGGGAAGTCATACGCGGCGGGGCGATGGATTGTATAGTGCGGTAAACCCTGTGAATCCAGGGCAATCGTGACAGTTCCAGTAGGCTGATCGGGCACGCGACGTATGAATCGCGCCGACAGTCTGGACTTGACCATTTGTTCAATGGCCGCTCTCCCGTGCTGATCATTGCCAACGGCGCTGACAAAGCAGACTTCATGTCCCAGATTGTGCGCATGCCATGCAAAGTTGAAGGGCGCACCCCCTAGATGCTCAGAGGAGGGAAGAATATCCCAGAGCACCTCGCCGACGGACACGATTTTCATGCCGAAAGCATATTAGACCATCTTCAGCAGGCGTTCACGGCGTTGCTCCCAATCGTCGCTGGAGAAAATGTGTGGCCCAACCTCAATGAGGCGCGGGAGCATATTAAATACAGAAACAGGCGTCCACAGACTGCCGTTACGAGTATGCAGACCGCGTTTGTTCAGCTCAGACGCCACCAGGGTAATGGAATAATCCTGGACGATCAACTCCATCATCTGCACCAGTACGCCACGCTCTTGCGGATCTTCTTCCAGGCGGCTGCAGTCGGATGCGACGCGCAGGCCGTAAGGGATGTCTTCCACGATAATCGGCTGCTCTGTTTCATCGCCTGTAATCTCACGGCGCCACTCCATGGCAACGAGTTTCCAGCCCGCCTCAGTCTTCTGGCGGACATACTCCAGATCAACTGAACCCGTCACCACTTCACGAATGCGTTCCACTTTTGCCATTGAGACCCTCCATTCTCGAAAGCCTGGGATGAACTGCACGCCGCGTAGTACAAAATCGAGAGTCTTGCATATTGCGTCTGAGCAAACCGAATGCCACATGGCGAAGCGAGTACAAATGATTTGAGCGCCGTTACTTAGACGCGCGACAAGCCCTAATGTGAGAAACCGCGGTGATCGCTTTCGAAATGGCACGTGCGAAAATGAACAGTGCGGTTCATCCCTGATTGACATTAGTGCAGAGCAGGGTCGCGGACAGAGTAAGACCCACTTTCTATCTGGTCGCAGTCAAGAGCGAACCATGGGTCGTGCCAGAGCCATCCGTTCAAGAAAATCGGAACGCTGCCTACTCCTTCGATGATGCCATCATGCGGGACAAACGGGCCTGCCGCTCCTCTTCCATGGTCTCTTCGACACGCGTGGCAATGGTCCATACATGCTCCGAGGGATCCATGACCCAGCCGATTCGGTCACCCCAGAGCTGGTTCTGCACCGGGAACAGCACTTTGGCCCCCGGCGATTGCGCGCTCCACGGTCTTATCCACATCTTCAACATAAACGTAGATCACCACTGGAGAGCTGCCGTCCGAAGCAGGACGGCGGCTTGGCAACCCAGGCCATTCGGCCTCGATCATGATCATCGACGGATCGATAGTCAGCATTCGCATGGGCGGCGCGTTGATCTCGGCCCAGACGGCGCACACGATCGACCGCGCCAAACGTTTTCAGGCAAAAAACAATTTCAGCCACGACGTCGCGGCAGAAGAGCCTCGGTATGATGGCCGAGGCGCCCGCGGGTATTCCTTTGACCGTACCTGTCATATGCCCCCTCCGACCTCAGCATAGAACCCTGTTGCTGCATCTGTATTGTAAAAATTCGAAGTGGCCAGAATAAGTTTGCCGTCACGCCGCTCAGCGATGCAAGCCAAAGCAGGCACGCTAGAGGCGACACGCGGGATACGGTCGATCATCCTAAAAACTGGACTGTGGTGGTGACAAGATGATTCGTAAATTGAAGTCAGGCGAGTACCGTTTATATTCGCGCAAGAAAAATCCGAAGACCGGCAAGCGCCGCAACCTCGGGACCTTTTCAACCATGGAAAAGGCCAAGGCCCATGAGCGCGCAGTGCAATACTTTAAACGCCATTAGAGGAGACAACATGCCAAGCGAGAAACAAAGAAACGCGGCACGCAAGAACATCAAAAAGGCGGCAAGTGCGGCAAAAAAGAAACGTACGATTGCGCATTTACCCAAGTCAACCAGGACTGCACTGGGAAAGCAGGCAGCCAAGGTGGCGAAAGAGAAACGCCAGAAGAAGGCTGCGTAAGATCGGACTGAATAAAGATCAGGGTTGCTGGAAAGATGCCATGGTAAATGGGCCGGGCACTGGGCTGAAGATGACCGTGGCATTCGTGCGATCAAAAAATACTGACCGGAACGGAGCTGCCGGAAGCAATCCGTCCTGATGGTCGGATGGTTTTTGGAGATCGTTGCGTAGGACCACGACTTGCGTTTCCGGCAGGTGAGCACCGGCAATGGATACGTCGTGCAGGAGAATGGTGGATGCCCGGTGATCCGCCAGGTTGGTCGCAACTTCCATCAGGCAATTGGCTTTTTCGCATGATCGTGCCGTCGCAGCGACGCGGTCCTGGAATACCAGGAACTGCGCAATGCCGGAATCGAGCGCCAGCTTCCAGCTTCCAGTTGGAGAAGCCTCAGATTCAATCTTAATCAGCAATCGTGACTCATTGATTTCCACGGGAACACGCAGACCCGTGGGCGCTTGTGAGGATTCAGGGAAAGGATAAAGTTCCAGCGTGCGATGTTCATAGTCGAGACGGAAAGAGAACTGGAGCAGAAAATTCATGCCCAGCACGCCCCGAATCCTGTGGTCCAAAGCAGTGAGTTGCGGGAGCGGTACCGCCAACGCTTCCTGGTTTGAAACCGATGCAGGCCCGACACGGAACGTCTGGAAATAATAGCGAGGTACATCTGTGGCGCTGGCGAGGCTCGCCAATGTGAGCCTGTCTTTAGGCTGCAAGGCGAGTTCCGTGGCAAGCTGCGGATCAATCAACGTGGTGTTGGTGCCAGTATCAATCAAAAAATCAAAAGGCCCGCGATCATTGATGGAAACGCTCACCACCATTAAGTAACCAGCGATCACTCGGACGCGAAGATGAGTATTGGCGCTTGATTCCTGGGAATGGGGCGCGGCGAACGCAGATGCGGCCCAGCAACAGAACAGCAGAATGATTGCGAGTTTTTTTGCCGAACGCGTCATTCGTCTTCCTTTGGGGCCCTGTAAGTCGGCCCCGAGGGAAGCCGTGACAAAACTAATCGTGAACGCGATTGAGTTCGTGGGAAAGATGACTTTTGGTCGCAGCACTTGTGGGAGCGGGTAACGGGTGGCTGAGATTAGATCAGTTGCAAAGCGGCGAACCCTTAAGTCCGAACAAGAATGACGATGTAGATGACACGCATGAATATTGACGTTTACCGTGCACGACCGTCCTTAGGATCGGCCAGGCACACTGCGTATTGACTACTCTGATTACGTTACTTTGCGACAACAGCTCCACCGGACGTTTGTCACGCTGGGAGTGATCAACATCACTGCGGTTTCAAGCGCTGGCGCGAACCACGGTAGCCAAAAGAGCATCACGTGGTAGAATCACGCGGCCTTCACGCTCATGTCCACTGAACTCAGACGCTCCATGGGGCTTACCGCTGCCACATCAATGGTGGTGGGAATCATTGTGGGCGCGTCTATTTTTGTGCAGCCTTCTGAAGTAACCCGGCTGGTGCCAAACCGAAGCGGTGTAATTTTGGCCTGGCTGGTTTCAGGCGTGCTCACACTATGCGCCGCGCTGGTGTGCGCGGAACTCGCGCGTCTCTTCCCGGACACTGGGGGCGTGTATGTCTTTCTGAAGCACATTTATTCTCCGGCCCTGGGATTTCTCTGGGGATGGACGATGTTCTTTGTAATGCATGCAGGCATCCTGGCTGCCATTGCGGTGGTGCTGGCGCGCTACCTGGGATATTTCTTCGGTTTCGGCGACACCGGCATTCGGCTGCTGGCGATGGCGGCGATTCTGCTTGTCTCTTTTGTCCAATATCTTGGCGTGAAGCCGGGAAGCGCCGTACAGGTGATTCTTACCGCAGCAAAGATCTGCGCAGTCGCATTGCTATGCGCGCTGATTTTCACGCTGGGAAAAGCGGCGCACCAGGACGTAATTGCATCCGCCGGCCAGCCGGTGCACTGGGCCTCTTTTGGCCTTGCCGTGGCTGCGGGACTCTTTGCGTTCGGTGGCTGGCACATGGTTTCATATTCGGCGGGTGAAACGCGAAATCCGGAACGCACCATTCCGCGCGCTTTGATCTTTGGCGTGTTGATCGTGACAGGCTGCTACACGCTCTTAAACGCCGCGTATCTTTACGTAATGCCGCTTGGTTCGGTGGCCGCTTCCACGCGCGTCGCGGCTGAGGCCATGGAACGCGTTCTTGGTCCTGTGGGCGGCAAGGCAGTCACGGTGGTGATTATTGTGTCGGCGCTCGGGTCGTTGAATGGGATTGCGCTGGCGGGACCACGAGTCTATTACGCCATGGCGCAAGATCGCCTGGCTTTTCGATGGATGGCGGCGCTCCATCCCAAACGCCAGACTCCCTATCTTGCGATTGCCGCGCAGGCGGTGTGGAGCTGCGTTCTGGCGGCCACAAATTCCTATCGCGCGCTTTTCAGCCGAGTGATTTATACCGAATGGCTGTTTTTCGCGCTGCTGGCTGTCGGCGTTTTTCTTCTGCACCGGCGCGGCCAGTACAAGCCCAAGTTTCTTGCTTTTGCCTATCCGCTGGTGCCGGCCATTTCCTTTGTCACATCGGCTGCCATCGCCATCAACCAGATATGGGCCGCTCCGCGAGACAGTTTCATCGGTCTGGGCTTGCTTCTTATGGGGCTTCCAGTATATTTTTTCTGGGCCCGGCATAATACGAGCAAAAGAACAGCAACGCCGTAATTTAAAGAGACGCAGCGGTACCAGGTCTCTACGCGACGGCGATAAAAACAAATTCAAACAATGATGCGAAACTGGGAGATCTTGGTTACGATAGGGATTCCTCCCCTTCGCAAGCTCAGGGTTCGGAACTTAAGAAAACATGCCAACGATCGACTTTCATAACCATTTCTATCCACCCGAATACATCAAAGCCATTGAACAAGGACCGAGCGCGGTGCGCATTACGCATGACTCGGCCGGAAATCCATGCCTGCATTATCCCGGCGACTACAACGTGGCTGTGCCCGGCCATCGCGATATTGAATATCGCGAGCAGGTACTTAGAGAATCCGGCGTTGACACTCAGGTCATCACTCTTACCACGCCCGGCACGCACATAGAAGGCGCCGCAGCGGCCGTCCGGCTGGCACGGCTTGTGAATGACGCTTTTGCCCGCATCGTTGCCGAGAAACGTGGACTGTTCGCTTCTCTTGCTACGTTGCCGCTTTGCGATCCTGCGGCGTCGGTCACGGAACTGCGCCGCGCCATGGAGCAGCTTAAATTTCCCGGCGTAATGGTTTTCAGCAACATCAACGGCGTCGCGCTCAGTGATCGAAGCTTCTGGCCGCTTTGGGAAGCCGCGAACGAACTCGGCGCCATCGTTCATATTCATCCAACAAATCCCGTGGGCGTGGAAGCCATGCTCGACTATTGGCTCATGCCGCTCGTCGGCTTCCTCATGGACACCACGCTCGCCGCAGCAAGCCTCGTCTTCAGCGGCGTGGCTGAGCGTTTCCCCAACATCAAATGGGTGCTGGGACACCTGGGCGGCGCGATTCCTTATCTTGCCGAGCGTCTCGATCGCGGCTATGAGGCGTTTGCCGACTGCCGCAAAAACATTTCGCGCGCGCCAAGTTCTTACCTGAAAAAGTTTTACTTCGACACCGTCAACTTCGATCCCCGCGCGCTTGAGCTGGCGGTGAGCTTTGCCGGCGCCAGCCAGATTCTGGCCGGCAGCGACTATCCACACCAGATCGGCAGTATTCCCAAGATGCTGGAAAGCCTGCACGCCATGCGGATTTCAGAGGACGATCGCCAGAAGATTCTGGGCGGGAATGCGAAGAGGTTGCTGGGGATTTAGGAATATCTCTACCGCGGATCAACGCGGATTGGCGCGGATCGGAAGAAATTCTCACCACGGAGACACGGGAGTTAAGTCAATGTTTTCTGCGATTAGACTCGGGTAGCCCGCCTTGCACAGTCCAGACGGATGATGAACGAGCCTTCTTCTTACCAGAACGAAATTTCTTCCGTGGTGCAGTTGGCGACGTTAAGAGTCGGCCAAGCGAACTTGGAACGTTCGCTTTCCTGAGCCTCGCCGGAGGCCGCGGTGCATAGTGACTCACTCGCACATGTTTCTTCAGGTCTTTCAAAACGGTCAACGGTAACCCCACATATGCAGCATTTCACCGCTTTGGCAGACAGCAGACGAACACTGGCTGCGATCCTTTCGATGTGTTTGGGTTTGCGCCTCGCAGCATCATTCGTCTGAGAAGGCCATTCGGAGAAAGTTCCGAGGTGCACCTTATTCAGGTGCTTTCGCAGCCTCTTTGTGCTCGTAAGCGCTCTGCAGATCGGACATTCGATGAATGCTGCGGGGTTTGGGAGCGTTATCTGGCTTGCAGCCGATTTTGTTGAAAGTTCGTTCACGGCACATAAAACTCCAGAGTTGCTGAACTAGATTATAGCCTTAAATCTCAGAAGCCATTCAGCGAAACGGAACTCCACCTCAAGGTTCGAGTATTCTTTCGTGAATGGCAGTTAATGGCACGGCTGCAAAGAGCACAAGAATCATCGTTTGAGCTGGGACATCGAGGCGTAGAGAGCTATCCTGGGCTTAGGTTTTGGCTTTGAGTTTGTCGTCCATTTTTTCCACGTTCGCACCGTCCATGCTGGCTTAATCTCAATACACGCGTCGATCGCTCTGAGATATTCGCAATTAATCAGGTGCCCACTAAGAGAAGCAATTTAGTTCTCATTTGAGAACTTAAATTCTATTGAGTATGTTTTCAGAGCTAATCCTGGGACTACTCGGGCGGCGGCTTTGATGCGCTTATCGAAACTGTGCGCTACAAGTATGCCACGCACTGGCCTGCCCCCTTCTTCTTCTTGTAAATCCCCCATGTATCCCAAAATCTGGCCTATTGCGCGGCTGTCAGCTTT